>NZ_CP024923.1:2100000-2330000 GCF_002796605.1 Sphingomonas psychrotolerans | reverse complement strand
CAGGACATGCTCAGCGAAATTGAATTCTCCGTGAAGATGCGGAGTACCCGCGGTTAGACGGAAAGACCCCGTGCACCTTTACTGCAGCTTCAGAGTGGCATTAGGAAGAAACTGTGTAGAATAGGTGGGAGGCTTTGAAGCATGGGCGCCAGCCCGTGTGGAGCCACAATGTGAAATACCACCCTGTTTGTTTCTGATGTCTAACCACGCACCGTCATCCGGTGCTGGGACCCTCTGTGGCGGGTAGTTTGACTGGGGCGGTCGCCTCCTAAAGAGTAACGGAGGCGCGCGAAGGTTGGCTCAGGACGGTTGGAAACCGTCTGTTAGAGTGCAATGGCATAAGCCAGCCTGACTGCGAGACTGACAAGTCGAGCAGAGACGAAAGTCGGTCATAGTGATCCGGTGGTCCCTCGTGGAAGGGCCATCGCTCAACGGATAAAAGGTACGCCGGGGATAACAGGCTGATAACCCCCAAGAGCTCATATCGACGGGGTTGTTTGGCACCTCGATGTCGGCTCATCACATCCTGGGGCTGGAGCAGGTCCCAAGGGTTTGGCTGTTCGCCAATTAAAGTGGTACGTGAGCTGGGTTCAGAACGTCGCGAGACAGTTTGGTCCCTATCTGCCGTGGGCGTCGAAATTTGAGAGGAGTTGACCCTAGTACGAGAGGACCGGGTTGAACATACCTCTGGTGTACCAGTCGTTCTGCCAAGAGCGCAGCTGGGTAGCTATGTATGGACGGGATAACCGCTGAAAGCATCTAAGCGGGAAGCCTCCCTCGAGATAAGATTTCATAGGACGGTCGGAGACCACGACCTTGATAGACTGGATGTGGAAGTACGGTAACGTATGGAGCTAACCAGTACTAATTGTCCTGTTCGCGCTTGAGAGTTCCACCATCAATGACAATTCTGGGTACAAACCCGGCGTTGCATATGGTCGGATGATCATCGCAGCTTGTATTCAACCGTGTGCACGGTATCGATTTGAACCCATGATTTTCAGCGCGTCTGCACGGGCTCCATTGCCTGGTGGCTATGGCGTCTGTGAACCACCCGATCCCATCCCGAACTCGGCCGTGAAACCAGACAGCGCCGATGGTACTATCGCTCAAGCGATGGAAGAGTAGGTCGCCGCCAGGCATTGCAGCTCGTGCAAATGCGCTGAAGATCAAAGGTTCTGCAAAGAAAAACCCATTCACAACGTCAGAAACGCCATCGGGGCGAAGCCCCGCAAGGCCGAACGGCCGCCGGGTTCCGGACCATGTCCGGGACGCGAAAGTCGCCGGCGCTTGAGGCAACAATGTGCCGCGGGATGGAGCAGCCCGGTAGCTCGTCAGGCTCATAACCTGAAGGTCGCAGGTTCAAATCCTGCTCCCGCAACCACACCACAACCAGACCGTCTCGGGACACCCCGGGGCGGTTTTTTTGTGCCTGTTCTCCAGCCCACGCCGGGTCGCACGGATCCAGAACCTCTCGCCGGATGCCGCTGGATGACACTACGTCGATTGGCATTTGGGGGTATTTTCTGGGGTAATCCCCGCAGACGCCTGCGGAGTACCCAAATGGCTCTAAAGGAACTCGAAGCCCGCTACGCCACGAAGCGCACAAGGGACTACGAACTCGCCGACGGCGGCGGCTGCGCCGCGCCGAGGCAAAGGTCGCGCTAGCAAAGGGGATAGATCCTGGCGCGAAGGAGGAAGTGACCTTGGTGATGACCTTTGAGGAGGCTGCTCGTGCGTGGCAAGAACAGGCTCGAAACTCTCGAGGTCGGTCACGCCACCCGGTTGCTGACTGGGCTCGAGCGCGATGCCTTCCCCGCGCTCGGCGCGCGAGATGTGCGCTCCATGAGAACATCGAACATCGCGCAGATCGGTCGTTGGCTTGCGTCCCCGCTTCGGTGCCGGCGGCAGAAACGGCTGGATGAACAGCCCTCCTCGTCGGTCAGATCGGTCGGGTAACGTTTCGACCGCTTTTCAAATCCAGCCATTCGGCCACGGCTCGCTCGGTCCATATCATGAGCTTGAGTCACGCCGCCGCCAAGCGTTCAACACATTCTCAAACGGTCTCTCAGGTCTGCTCCAATTCCTTTCGGACATCCGGGGATTGTACCAAACTGGAGGCTGGCGGCGCTGAACACGTCAACGGCAATTCTTGCCGGCGCAAATAATATACCTGCGGGCACTGGCGTCACAACGTCGCGCTGTTCCGACGTATAAGGTCTTCAACGTTCTGGCGCTTACTCGGTGCCGTCATTGAAGATTTCCTCGATCGGCATTCCGAACAGGCGCGCAATGCGGAAGGCCAGCGGCAGCAAGGGGTCGTGCTTGCCCGTCTCGATCGCGTTAATCGCCTGGCGCGAGACGTCGAGCCGCACGGCCAGTTCGGCCTGGCTCCAGTTCCGCTCCGCACGCAGGATCTTGAGACGGTTGTTCACGACCCGGTGCCCCGAACACGCGTGTAGAAGTAGGCGAGCGACCAGGATGCGACGAGCACGCCAATCGTCGCGTACGACGACACGCCCCCCAGTCTAGCGGCGAACAGCATCTGCCAGAGTGCGAGGGCGAAGAGCAGGGTGAACATGGCGATGAACGCTGACTTGGTGAGCGTATGAAATACGAAATCGTCGGCATGCTTCTGGTCGAACCGCGTAGTGACGATGGCCACCAGTCCCGCCGCTACGATGGCCCCGACAAGCGCGGCGCCCTTGGTTAGCGGTTGGGCAGCGGGCGCAATCGCGGGGTAAGCTCGACTCACGTCGAGCACGACTCCGACCACACCGAGAGCCCCCGAAAGGGCGAAGAGGCAATCGAACAGCAACGGCGAGTAGAGTCTTTTCACGAAGCCAGCCATCGGGACCTCCACAATCTGTAAGGTAAACATTACTATCAATGATTGCAGGTAGTGTCAAGATAACCTGACAAATAGTCGTGATTGTTTGTCATCTAGTTCGGACCACCTGGCTTCCTCTTTCCCTCATAATGCGCCATCGGTACGCCCCGCAGCCGGAGATGAACGATTGGCCGGAGACTGGTGGGATGGCAAAGTGGGAGCGCACAGCTGTCGTCCGTTTCTAGGACTTAAACCCGGCAATCCCTACTTCCCTGGCGTGATGGAGGGCGCGATCGGGCGAGAGTCGCTGGTCAGCTCGATGCGATTGCCCGACGCTTTCCATCTTCCCTGCGCACGCTCGTCGAGCGGGCCCATTTAGAGAAAGGTCCCGTCCGAATTGAGGCGGATGCCGGCGACGAGCTGCCTCTGCGAATGGACATACTGGCCAGCGAGCGGGGAGGCGCAGTAGCCCCGGTGGTACCCGGCGTCTCCTGCGCCTGGCTATGCTGGGCACGCAGAGCAGGACAGCACCCGCCACTAAGCGCACGACCAAGCTTGGCACCCTTCATTCCGGCCTCCCTTGCGTTTTTAGTCGAGTAGCGGCCTTTGCCGTCCGGCCGTCAAAAGGCGGACTGGCTTCGCAGACCATGGGATGGAGATCTAGGGGCCTTGCAGCGTCGCTCTCTTCCCAGCGATAGAAGCGTGGCTCGTCTGCCACTCGGCGAGGGCGGATCCACGCCAGCGGACACAGCGCGTGCTGATCTTGACGTTGGACGGGAAGGTCCCGTCCTGCATCTTTCGATACAGGGTCGAGCGGCTTAAGCGCAGTGCGCCCGATGCGCGTGCCTCATCACCGAGGACATCCCTCTTGCCGCGGTGCGCGATTGGCTGCGCAAGCTCGGCATGGCGAACTGAGCGACCTCGTTAGATGTCGCGACCTGAAGATCGACGGGGAAGGGGAGGGCAGCTATGCGCCCCATAGTCGTCGTAGTGCGCAGCTCGACGAAGCCAGAGCGGTCAGTCGTTCAGGTGCTCGTTAAAGGGTTGCCACGTTTGAGCATGACGCGTGCTGGAATTTGTCAGTCGCCTATTGCTGCTGCCGGGGGAACGCCCGCGAGCGATTTCGACCTGTGGCCGTGGTCCCCGAAAGACCGTGGATACGAAAACCCTGGAAGTTGGACCATGCCGTCAAAAACGGTAGGACCGTGCGCTCGGCTGCGCTCCGTTTGGCGTCGCGGCCATAGAAACTGACGCGGTCGGGTCGGGTACTGGCTTGGCTGGTAAGCGAAAAGGTCGCGGTGCCGTCCGTCGCCTCGATCGGGGCCGCGTGCAGCGCGGCGCGGTCGCCGCCGACGATGAGTTCGCCGGCACGTGCACGTCGATAGGTTCGCTGGGCCTCGGTCGCGACTTCTCCGGCTTCCACGGCGATCTTAACCGGCACCCCCATTGCGAGCCAAGGCTCCGCCGCCTCGAGGATGAGTTGCGGCTCCGTCCGGTATGCCATCACGACGATCGTACCGATCGAGGCGCGGGCAGCTGTCAGTGCCGCGGTGCCTCCTGGCGCTCCAAGCATCCACCACGGTACGTCGACGTCCACAGGTCCGCCCCAGGTGCGGGCGATCGCCTCGACCGCCAAGGCCCAGCTCCGCCATGCCATAGCGGGGTCGCGCGCATAGTGTGGATGGCCATAAGGTTCGATGTCGAGCTCGAGGCTCACTGGCGGATGGGCCGGCAGGCCCCGCACGGCGCGGCGGAGACGGCACACGCGTTCGAGCGCGCGCGCCAGTCCGTCGGGCTCGATCATGTCGGGGTCACCCTCGACGAGGTGCGTTGCGATTCCGGACGCCAGGAGCGCGCGCGCGACGGGAAGGATGTCACCTGGCTCGGCGGGCGGCTGGATGGCGATATCGCCCAAGCCAAGCGCAGCGATGGCCCTCCCAAAGGCGGCGGGGTTGCGGATCGCCTCTGCCGCATCCCACACCCAACTGCCGTAGCGTGCCTTGCCGCCACCGGCAGGCTCGATCCGCGCTTCCTGAAGGAGGATTTCGCCCGCCGAGGAAGGACAGCCGACCACCAGCGCCGATGCATCTGGCCGAAGCGGAAGGGCCGCCCGACCGCCGCTGAAGCTGGTCTGTGGAGGGGCAGGGGCGTCGCTGCCAGGCGCAACCAGCGACAGGCCGACTGACGCGCTTGCTTCACCGCTCAGAACCAGACGGGCCGGCATGTTCCGGGGGAAGCGGTAGCCGATGGGTTCGAGAACGATGCCCGCAGGCTGCGATCCTGTGCGGCAGCGGATACGCAACCCGCCAGCTTCGGTGGTAGACGTGACGCGCTCCTCGACACCGAAAATGCGCGGACGCAGCAGGGGCAAGAGGTTGCTGGTAAGCCGCAGCAGTCGGGGGCCTGCGGGCGCGTCCGACTCCCGCTCCGGAAGGCTCAGGCTCTTCGGCACGAAGCTTCCGTCGCGCAATGTCCCTTGCAGCACCAGCGTCTCTGCGCGCACCCATTGCGGCTCGGCTGGCCCGCTCCAGACCAAAGTGGGCGTCTGGGCAACAGCGGCGGGCACGATCGCACCTGTCGATGCGAGCGCGGCGGCGCGTAACCAGCCTGAACTTCGACCCGCCACTCCGTCACTCCTTCGCGAAGCCCGCGCGGGTCGCCGAGGCCCAGCTATTGTCCTTTCGGAAATAGCGCCACATGCCGCGCAGCCGGAACACCAGATTGGCCTGGCGGTATCCGAAATTCTCGATGAGCGCGGCTATTGCGATGAGGAACAGATCGCGCGCGCGCGGCGTGTGCCGGAGTTGCAGTTCCTCCAGGGCGAGCGTGCCGAGGCTGATCGCGGTGCCGAACAGCACCGTCAGCGAGAAGAAGGCGATCACCACAGTGCCACTGGTCAGTCCCAGCAGATAGAGGAGCGGGACGAGGAGATAACCGAAGATTTCGCAGGGCGGGCCGAGCACATCCTCGATCACCAATAGCGGCATCCCGATCATCCCGACCCGCCCGTAGCGTGGATTGAAGATCATACGGCGATGCCGGACGAGCGTCTCCAGCGCGCCTTGCTGCCAGCGTGAACGCTGGTTGCGCAGGCCTTCCCAATCGTACGGCGCCTCGGTCCAGCAGATCACTTCGGGGACGAAGGCGACGCGATAGGGGCGGCGTTGCTCGCGCATGTAGCGGTGGATCCGGGTCACGATCTCAAGATCCTCGCCGACCGTGTCGTGCCGATAGCCGCCGATCTCGACCAGCACCGAGCGGCGGAAGATGCCGAATGCACCCGAGATCAGCAGAAGCGTACCGAGTTGTGCATTGGCGATCCGCGCGGTCAGGAAGGCCCGGAGATATTCGAGGACCTGGTAGCGCGGCAGCCAGCCGGCGGGCAGCCGCACCTGCCGCACATGCCCGCCCTGCACCGCGGATCCATTGGCGATGCGGATCGTGCCACCGATCGCGACGAGGCTGCCATCGTCGGTCATGAACGGTTCGGTGCCGCGCAGCAGGCCGTCAGGCTCGATGATCGAATCGGCGTCGATTACGCACACCAGAGGCGCGGTGGCGAAGCCGATACCGGCGTTCACCGCATCCGCCTTGCGGCCGTTCTCCTTGTCGATCAGCAGCAGGTTCGGGTGTTTGGCGGAAGCGTAGACGCCGAGGATCCGGGTCTTCTGAAGCACGGCTAGTTGTTCGCGTTCGATCGGATGCATGTCGAACTCGCCGATCAGCCGCGCCAGCGTGGCGTCGCGTGAGCCGTCATTGACCACAACGACTTCGTGATCGGGATATTCAAGCGCGAGCAGCGCCCGCACGCTGTCAGCGATCGAGAGCTCCTCGTTATAGCAGGGTGCGATCACCGAGACCGGCGGCGCGAGATCGGCATAACGCGCCCAGAGCTCATAGGATCGCGCGGCGGGGCGAATGCGGACGTAGAATACGCGCGCGGCGAGAACGAGCTGGATGATAGACACGAGGTTGCGGATGCTCACCACGAGGAAGCAGAGTAAGCTCATGCTGATCAGCAGCCCGGTGCCGACACGTCCGGCCCATTCGGCGATGAGGGGCCAGCTCATGCTCCCCCGCCCAGCGTCGCCACCGCCTCCCCCGCGCGCAACCTGACCCAGCGCGAAGGATCTTGCCGCATCCGATCTAGCAATGGCAGCGCCGTGCGAAGCCCCATCGACGCGCAGGCGCGGGCTGCTTGTGCCCGAACGTCCTGGTCGGGGTCCTCGAGCAGCGGGAGTACCCATTTGCCCGCTGCGGGATGGTTGAGACGGACCGCCGCCGCGAGCGCCGCCAAACGAACCTCTGCGTCGGCGGCGCGGGCTGCCTCGCCGAGCATTTCGAGCGTGGAATAGTCCTCGGTCCAACCGAGCGCGTCGACGACGAGCGCGTGTAGCCCGGGAGGAAAGTTTCGCAATGACAGTGCCAACAATTCATCCGCCCGATGCGGAGCGAGCGCGCGGAACAGGGCATGATGGAGTGGCGTCACCGGAACCTCCTCGAGCGCCAGTGCCGTGATCAGGACGTTCGCGGAAGGCAGTGCCTCGAGCCGGGCCAGCATCGCCGCGGCCTCAAGTCGCACGGGCAAGGCCTTGTCATCCCGCAGCATCGCGTCGAGCGCCGCGACTGCCTGGCTTCCGCCCACGCCGCCCAGCGTGCGGACCGCATCGACCCGGCGGGAAGTGCGGCGGTGCCGCGCCTTGGCGAGCACGCGGTCGACGAGATGATGGCGCTCCACAAACGCAGTGAGCCGCAGCCGATCCTCGCCCCGCACCAGCCGGCTGAGATGCGACACTGCCGCGAGCCGCTGCTCGGGCGAGGCCTGCCGATAGGCCTCGCCGGGGCGCCCCGCGGCGGGCAGCGCCGCGAGTATCTCGCGGGTCAGCGAGCGATTGTTGGTTTCGGTCGCTGCGCGGCTACGCTCCTTGCGGTCACGCCGCATCACCAGCACGAGAAGCAGCGCCGCCATCGCCAATGTTCCCCAGAGCGAGGCCAGGATCGCCAGCCGGGCGATGTGGTCGGCGATCCCGGGGAGCGTCACGATCAGAGGCGGAGCTGCAGCCCGAGGGACAGCCCCTTGCGGGTATAGCTGTCGACGCGCCTTTCATATTCGCCGGTCACGCGGACCGTTACATCTGCGCTCACCGGAATCGCCGCGCCAACAAAAGCGGAGCGTGCGCGCCGGGTGATGCCCACTTCGGTATCCGGATAGCTTGCAACGCCGGCGAACAATCCCGCGCCACTCCTGGTCTCGGTATCGAGGCGTGCGGACCAGCCGCTGCGATGCTCTCCCTGCTCGTCCCACAGGTTGATCATCCGCAGCGTCGCACTGCTCCGCAATGCGGGCATGCCGAAGCGTATCCCGGGCTCGATCGCAGTGACCTGCGTCTGCCCATAAACGGCGTGCCGCACATCGGCGAGCAGCGACACGCGCCGACCCAAATCGGCCTCGATTCCACCGCGAATGCTCCATTGCTCGCGGAAATTGGCCTCTGGTGTAGCCGCTGCGGCGAGATAGCCGCGCCAGCCCGGCGAGAATTGATGGTCGACGCGCGCGAGCAAATGGGTGTCCACTGCGAGACGGCGATCTTCGCGCTCGGCTTCGACGGAGAATGCTGTGCCGCGGGCGATCGGCGCGAAGGCGCCGAGCGTCGTCGTCGACCACGTCCGGTGGGGACCATTGTCCAGTGAAACATCGGCGACACTCTGGCCGGCGAAGATTCCGCGCCGCGTTGTCACGCGCTCTCCTTTTGGCAGCGCGAGCTGGTTGCGGATGGCCGCGAGTTCGGCATTGCCGGGGTCACGCGTCTCCATTGCTGCGAGTTCGCGCCGCGCTGCATCGCGATCGCCCGACCAGAGATAGGCCCGGGCAAGCGCGGCGCCGATGTCCATATCCTCGGGCGCCATCGCCTGCGCCGCGCGCAACGTGGCGATCGCTTCGCGGTGTCGCTGCGCATAGGCATAAGCGCTGCCGAGCAGCCGCAGGATCTCCGGATCGTTCGGCCAAGCGATGCTCGCTGCTTCGAGCCGTGCGATTGCCGCGGCGTTGTCGCCGCGCGCCACGGCCGCGCGTGCCTCGGTGATCGTCGTGCCGCGATCTCCGGTACCGGCTTGCGCGAACGCGACAATCGGGGTGCCCAGCAGCGCGAGGAGGGCGGCTGCCTCAGCCGTCCGTCGCAGCACGCGCGCTCTCGGTCTTCAGGATGGCGTTGACCCGCGCGACAAGCTCATCGGGAATAAACGGCTTGGTGAGATAGTCGCGGGCGCCTGCGGAAAGTGCGTCGAGCACGTCGTCCTGCCCTTTGCGGGCAGTCAGCATCACTACGGGCAGGCGAGATTTCTGCTGAACCAGCGCGCGCAACACTTCGGGACCCGAGAGGACTGGCATCATCGTGTCGAGCACCATCAGGTCGTACCCGCCCGATAGCGCCGCATCGAGCGCGGAGCGGCCGTCGCCGATGATCGTGACCCGGTGTCCCGCGCCCTCAAGCTTGAAGCGAAGCAACTCGCCCAGAAGATCGTCGTCGTCCGCGACCAGAATATGCGCCACGCGATACGCCACCTTACGCTACAAACGTCCAATAATGAGACGTTTGTGCCGCGATGCCAAGGCAGAAGCTCCCGGTAAAGAGACTTGACGCGTGATTTATGACGAGCCGAGCGCGCGCGGGAACCGCTTGACGGGAGTATACCGGGAGAGGTGCACCAGCATGCTGGCCCCGTTGGCCCGCTTTATCCGTATTGCGCCTGAAAGCTGATGGGGTGGACGCCCCCCGACGGCACCGATGTGCCAAAGTGGAGGTGTTGAAACACCACTGAGTGAGGCGTCCGCGTCGGAGGTTACCATAATCGGTCTGGATATCGCCAAGAGTGTTTTCCACGCGCATGACGCCGACGGCCGCGATGTGACGGTTTTCAGCCGCAGGTTGACGCGTGGCAAGCTGCTCGAATTCTTCGCAGGACAGCGGCGTTGCGCGGTGGCGCTGGAGGCATGTGGCGGCGCGCATCACCGGGCACGCGGGCTGGACAAGGGGTCACCATGTGCGGCTGATCCCGTCAAGCCGTTCGTGAAGCGGCACAAGAACGATGCGATCGATGCGGAGGGGATCTGCGCAGCGCAGCGTCCCGACATGCGCTTTGTGCGGTAAAGAGCGAAGAGCAGCAGGCCGCTGGGCTGGTGTTCCCCACGCGCGACCTGGTGGTGCGCCAGCGGACCCAGCTCATCAACGCGATCCGGGGTCACCTGACGGAATATGGCTGGGTGGCACCGCGCGGCACGGCGCACATGACCCTGCCCGCCGATATGCTCGACGACGAGGAGATCGCGTCGACCTTGCCTGCGGCGGCGCTGCCGCTGTTCAGGCTCATGGTCGACCTGCTGGCTGAGCTCGACAAGCGCATTGCGACGCTCGATCGCGAGATCGCACGCCGTGCAAAGGAGGACGAGGCGGCGCGGCGGCTGATGACCATCCCCGGCATTGGCCCGATTGCCGCCACGGCAATGCTCGCGCGCAAACCTCGCATGCAGAGGCGTCGGGGACGTAGGCGGATCGAAGGAGGGTATGGCACAACAGTCGGCGAGACGGGGCCGGAAGAACCAGTGACTGGCAGAGCGCCATCCAGGCGCGCAAAGCTGATATGGATCCGGTCTGCGAACTCCCATACGGGCCCGCAGCTATGGCGCTGCTCATCGAGGCCGGAACAGATGACAGCAACCGACTACGGGCCAACGTGCCCCGATTTACCGCTTGCATCCGAAGGGGCGTTCACAGAGGTCAGGCAGCAATCGGTCGGAAGCGGCTGATCCGTTTTCGGCACAAGCTGCCCGACGGGAACGCGCGATTGTTGCCCTAGGGTGATGAATACCCAGTCGGTCGGGCTGCAGTCAGGCCGGCAGGCCGAACTGCTGGCGCAAGGCTTTGTCGAACATCCTGGCGGGCATAAGTCGACGTAACAGGCGGACCTGACCCGCCACTTTTCCGACGGGGTAGCGCAGCCGCTGACGCGGGGCCGTGGCAGCCAGAAGCGCCGCATCCGCCACGTTTTCGGGCATAACGGCCGTCAGCAACGCCTTTTTGTAAAAGCCATGCACCCAGGCGCGCGCTGCATCATACTCCACCATCCTGGTGTCGGGCTCCAACGCGCTCTGGTCGAAATTGCCTTTCACGGTGCCGGGCTCAATCAGCGAGACGCGGACGTTGAAGGCGCGGACTTCGTGATCGAGCGATTCGGAATAGCCTTCGAGGGCGAACTTGCTCGCGGCATAATGTGCCGAGTACGGGGCCGGCACGAAACCAACTGCGCTGCTCAGGTTGATGATGCGCCCTTCTCCACGCGCGCGCATCGACGGCAACACCGCGTTGATCATCCGGATGACACCGAACAGATTGACGTCGAACAGGCGTTGAACCTGCGCGGCCGAGGACTCCTCGGCGCCCCCGAACAGGCCCAGGCCGGCATTGTTGACGAGAACGTCGATACGCCCGGTGCGAGCCAGTACCTCCGAAACGAGGGAAGCCACAGAGGCTTCCTTCGTCACGTCACACGCCAGTATCGAAACCCCGCTCGGGTTGTCGCCGCTCGGGTTCCGGCTGGTGCCGAAGACGGTGAAGCCGGCCCGCGCCAAGGCCTCGGCACTTGCCCGACCGATGCCGGAAGAGGCGCCGGTCACGAGAGCGGTTTTTGTGGAGTTCGAGGACATTGCTATCTCCCAGGCGCCGGAGCTTCGATCAGCGCGTACGTTACGTCGGAAAGGCGGTACGGTACCGGTCTGCGGACTGAGACGCAGCGAACCCGGGCAACATCGCTTGCCGCGCGGTGTTGAACGCTTCCCACAGGCTGCCGTCCTGCAACGGCGGAATCGTCACGGTCTCGCGCCGGTCGAACCCGACGAGCGCCGCGTCGACCAGGTCTCCGACTTCCATCACGGCCGGCAGCGCCCCTTCGTTCAACCCGGCCCGCGACCAGATCTCGGTGCGCGTGGCGGAGGGGAGCACGGCTTGCACATAGACGCCTTTGGCACCCAGCTCGCCTGCCAAGCTTTGAGACAGGAACAGCACGAATGCCTTCGTCGCGCCATAGACCGCCATCGCAAACTCCGGTGCCAGCCCCACGACCGAGCTGACGTTCACGATCGCGCCTTCGCCCGCTGCCACGAAACGCGGTGCGACGGCGCTGGTCAGGCGCAGCAACGAGGTGGTGTTGAGCGCCACCAACTGCGCCACCGCATCGGTCGATTGCGTCTCGAAAGGCCCGCTGATCGCCGCGCCGGCATTGTTGACGAGCGTGCCGATCGTCGCGTCGTCACGCAGCCGGACTTCAACGGTCAGAAGGTCCTCGGGCCGGGTCAGGTCCGCGGCGATGATGTCGATCGAAGCGCCGGTTTCCTGACGCAGCGAGCTGGCGAGTGCCTCCATGCGTTGACGGTCGCGCGCGACCAGCACCAGGTTGTGGCCGCGACGCGCGAACCGGTCGGCATAAGTAGCGCCGATTCCGGTCGATGCGCCGGTGATGAGGACGGTATTCTTGGTCACTTCATGTTACTCCTGAGACTGGGACGCGGTGCTGCTCGCGCCACTGCGTCAGCGCGTGAGGATGACCTTGCCCTTCGCGCGGCCGGTCCCGAGATACTCCATCGCCTCGTCGAGCGCGTCGAAGGCAAAGGTGCGGTCGACAACCGGACGGATCGTGCCGGCATCAACCAGCGCGGCGATCTTCGCGAGCTGATCGCCAGAGGCGTGCATGAACAGGAACGAGTAGTCGACCTGTCGACGCGCTGCTTTGCGACGGATGCCGGAGCTCAACATCCGCATCAGCTGTTGCAGAACCCAGTTCATCCCCTGTTCGCGCGCGAAGGCGGGATCGGGCGGCCCGGAGATCGAGATTAGCTTGCCGCCGGGTTTCAGCACCTGCAACGAGCGTTGCAGCGTGTCCCCTTCGAGGCTGTTGATCGCGACATCATAGTCGGACAGCAGTGCCGCAAAATCCTGAGTCTTGTAGTCGATGACGACATCGGCGCCCAATGCGCGTACCAGATCGGCATTCCCCGCGCTGGTCGTGGTCGCGACTGTCGCGCCAAGATGTTTGGCGAGCTGGATCGCGATGGTGCCGACGCCGCCCGAGCCGGCATGGATCAGCACTTTCTGCCCCGGCTTGACCTGCGCACGATCGACCAGCATCTGCCACGCGGTGAGCGCGACCAGCGGCAGCGACGCCGCCTCTGCCATCGACAGGGTGGTCGGCTTTAGCGCAAGGTCCGCCTCTGCCACCGTGATCCGCTCGGCGAATGCGCCGATCCGCAAGTCGCGCGGACGTGCATAGACTTCGTCGCCGCTCTTGAAGCGGGTTACGCCCGCGCCGACGCCGACAACTACGCCAGCCAGATCGTGACCCAGCAAGAAGGGCGGCCGGTAGGGCAAGATCGGCTTGAACGCGCCGTCGCGGATCTTGAGGTCGAGGACGTTGAGCGCGGCGGCATGGATCTCCACCAGCACCTCGCCGGGGCCGGCGAACGGATCGGGCCAGTCGCCCGCTCGCAATGCCTGTCCTTTGCCATATCGATCGAGAATATAGGCTTTCATCGTTGAATCTCCGCGCCTGGGCGTCATCAGCCAGCCACTGCCGGAGCAGTCGCCACGGGATAATCGGTATAGCCCTTTGCCCCGCCGCCGTAGAGCGTCGACGGATCGACCTCGGCCAGCGGCACGCCGCGCTTCATCCGTTCGACCAGATCCGGGTTGGCGATGAAGGGCCGTCCGAACGCGACAAGATTGGCCCTGCCTTCAGCGATCGCCGCGATGGCACGTTCACGGTCATAGCCCTGGTTCGCGATGTAGCTGCCCGAAAAGCGCCGGCGCAGCCCCACATAATCGAACGGCGCAACCTGGGTCGGCACTTCGAATACATGGATATAGGCGATTTTCAGCGTGTCGAGCTGGTCGACGAGATAGTCGAACTGGGCCTGCGGATCGCTGGTGGCGATGTCATTGGCCATCGAGATCGGCGACAGGCGAATACCGGTGCGGGCTGCACCCACCTGCGCCGCCACCACCGCAGTCACTTCCACAACCAGGCGCGCGCGGTTCTCGATCGAGCCGCCATAGGCGTCGGTGCGGGTGTTGGCGCCATCCTTGGCGAACTGATCGAGCAGATAGCCGTTGCCCGCGTGCACCTCGACACCGTCAAAGCCGGCGGCGATCGCATTGGCGGCGGCCTGGCGGTACTCCTCGACGATGCCGGGGATTTCGTCCAGCTCCAGGGCGCGGGGGGGCGAGACGGGCGCGAAGCCGTTGTTGACGAAGGTCTGCGCATTTGGCTGAATCGCAGAGGGTGCCACCGGGGCCGCGCCGCCTTCCTGGAGGTCGACATGGCTGACGCGGCCGACATGCCACAGCTGCGCGATCATCCGTCCGCCCTTGGCATGGACGGCGTCGGTCACCTTGCGCCACCCGTCGATCTGTTCGGGCGTGTAGATCCCTGGCGTGTCCTGATAGCCTTGGCCCTGCCGCGAGATCTGCGTCGCTTCGGAAATGATCACGCCCGCATCGGCGCGCTGCGCATAATATTCCGCCATCATTTCGGTCGGGACGAGCCCGGCACCGGCGCGATTGCGGGTAAGCGGCGACATCACCACTCGGTTGGCGAGCTGCAGGTCGCCAAGGCTATAAGGCTGGAACAAGTTGTAATCGGTCATTGTGAGACTCGCATCAGATCGAAGGGGGAGCGTCGCGGGCGCTTTCACGCGCGATCGAGGAACTCGATGGCGTGGGCCAGGAAGCGCTCGGGATATTGGAAGTGCGCGCCATGGCCCGCGTCGGGGTACAGGATCAGTTGCGCATTCGGGATCGCCTGCGCCATCGCGTAGGAATTGATCGTCGGGATCATCACATCGTCATTGCCGTTCAGGATGAACGTCGGCTGCTTGATCGCCTTTAGATGCGCGAACGGCGCCACGGTATCGAGCGGGGAGAGCCAAGCGACATTGGACTCAATCTGCGCCTGCATCGCCTCGGGCGAACTCGGGGCATCCTGGTCTGCCCGCTGGTGTCGACGGGCCCAGAACGCACGGCCAGCCTCGATCGCCGCCTGGGAACGGCCGAAGAACAGGTACAGGAAGTTCTCGACCGTCGGCACCGCCTGAGTCGCATGCTGCAGCACGCCGGGATCGGAACTAATGGTGCCGCCACGCGGCCCGGTGCCGAGCAGCATCAGCTTGCGGACGAGATCGGGGTGACGCAGCGTCAGGTCCTGCGCCTGCATCCCGCCGAGCGAAAAGCCGACCACATCGACCGTCGCCAGGCCCAGCGCGCGCAGAAAGGCGGCGGCATCGTCGGCCATGTCCTCGATCCGGTTGCGCGGGTTGCCGGTCGACGAGGCGACGCCCCGGCCATTGTACAGGATCACTTCGCGGCCGGCAGCGAGGCCATCAGTCATTGCCGGATCCCAATTGTCCATGCCGCCGCGGAAATGCTGGAGGAAGAACAAGGGCGGCTGCCCGCTCGCGACATTGCCCCAGCGGCGATAGGCGAAGCGATCGCCATCAAGCTCGACGAAGCGGGTGGGTGCAGTCAGGTGCGTGTCGGTCATGGTGGCGACTCCGAAGGGAAAGGGCACGTTCAGCGCAGGAAATCGAGCGCGGCGGGAACGAAGGCTTTGTGATGCTGGAAGATGCCGCCGTGTCCGGCATCGTCGTAGATGACGAGCCTGGCGCCGGGGATACGGCGGGCCAGGTCGCGCGAATTCTCGGTCGGCACCATAAGATCGTCGTCGCCATTTGCGACGAACGTCGGATGCGTGATGACGGACAGGTCTTGCGGTGCTTGCCGCGCCCAGCGCTTGATCGCGGTCAACTGGCGGCCGAACGAGGGGAGTGCGAGGGGCTTGTCGCGATCGGCCTTGCGCTCCTTGAGCCGGGCGATGAAGTCGCGCGCGGCGCGGCGACCGTTGGGGGTGCGCGTGAAAAACAGATAGACCTTGGGGTCCTGGAGGGTCAGCGCGCCCTTCAGCATCGCGCGCAGCGTGATGCCCGTAACCTTGTCCATCCCCACACCGCCCGCAGGGCCGGTGCCGGTCAGGATCATCCGGCGGACCAGCGCCGGCGCGTCCAGTGCCACCTGCTGGGCGACGAAGCCGCCGAGCGAGAAGCCGAACAGGTCAACCTGCGGGAGGCCAAGGGCGTGGATGAAGGCGACCACGTCGCGCGCCATTGCGGCCACATCCCGCGAAGTCGACCCGCCGGATGCACCAATCCCGCGATTGTCGAACGCAACGACGCGATGATGCTGCGCCAACCCGTCGACAATGCGCGGATCGAAATTGTCCAGCGTGGCGCCCAGATGGTTGAGGAGGAGGATCGGAATACCAGTGCGGGGCCCCATGTCGCGATACGCGAACGACGTACCGTCCACTGTGATGGTGCGGTTGGGCGTGACGCTGAACGATTCGGCGGCCATGTGCTTTCCTCTTGTTCGCAACGGCTCGCACCCGGTGGGGCCTCTTGCGTTCGGTGTCGCATAGCTATACTTCAATAACTGAAGTGACAAGGGTCAAGCATGGTTAAGGTCAAATCTTTTTCTGGAATGCGCTGCTCGATGGCCGGCGCGCTGGAGGTGATCGGGGACCGCTGGGCGTTGTTGCTGATCCGCGATCTGTCATTCGGGATGGGCCGCTATGACGAGCTGCGCGCCAGCACGAACATCCCGCCAGCCACGCTCGCGGCGCGGTTGAAGCATCTCGTCGAGACAGGGATCGTCGAACGCACCCGCTATCAGGAACGGCCCCCGCGCGACGAATATCGGCTGACCGACAAGGGGCGCGACCTGTGGAAGGTTACCCTGTCGCTACGCGAATGGGGCGACCGATGGGATGCGAGCGGTTTTGGCGTACCGATGGAAACGGTGGACCTTAAAACCGGGCATTCGCTGCACCTCGCGCTTGTGGACGACGAAACCGGCGAGGTGGTGCCATTCGAGCGGGCGACACTACGCCCAGGGCCCGGTGCCGACGATACTGTACGGCGCCTGCTCGGATCGGGATAGGCCACGCTCCATCCGATCAGGTCGTCGGCAGCTACCGCCGCTATCGACGCATCCATTTGACCCACTCGCGATCGAAGCGTTCGTGATAGCTGGTGGGCAGCGTTTCGGCCGTTTCTACCCCTAGATTGCCGGACGGCACGGCTAGCAAACGCCAGCTGAAGGGGGGCGTTCGGCGGGCGTGGAACCTACGTCAGAAATCTGCGATCGGGTCGGGAGTGGACATAGCGATCGTGCGGGTTCAGGCGGCGCGCAACCAATGCTCCGCCTTGTCTAGAGCAGCAGGATCGTCGACGTCGATCCAGTCGAGGTCGCTGCAGTCGATGGTGAGCGCCGCGCCGTGCTCCGCCAGCACCCGCATGCCTTCGGTGAGCGAGGGCGATTCGAGGCTGCTCAGCGCGGCGAACAGGCCGGGGCCGATCGCGAAGACGCCGGTGTCGAAGCAGTCATAGCCCTCGAGATGCTTGCCGATCGCGACGATGGCTTCGCCTTCGGTGCGCACGCAAGTGACGTCGTCGAGGTCGACGAGGTCGCTGGTGATGCGACGGTCGATCGCGAGGCGCGCGCCGCAGCCCGCGCCGGACTGAGCGACGCGCGCATAGAGCGCGGGATCGACAAGATGGTCGCACATCGCCAGCACGGCTTCCTCGCCTGCCAAAGCGTGTTCGGCCGCGAGCACCGAGACGCCGTTGGGCTGGCGATAGTCGGCGGTGCGAACCGTCTCGACGGCGACCGGCCAGCGGCCCGCGGCAAGATGCGCCTCGATCCGCTCTGCCTCGTAGCCGAGCACCACCACCACCCGCGCCAGCCCCGCTGCGGCGAAACCGGTGATCGCATGATCGATCAGCGCGCGCCCGCCGACATGGCACAGCGGCTTGGACGCCGCCGCGGAACGAAGGCGGCTGCCTTCGCCCGCGGCGAGCAGGACGGCGGTGGTGATCACCGGATCAGGCGGCGGCGATGAAGGACTCGACCGCGGTCTGTGCGAGGTCGTCGGTCATCTGGGTGCGCGGATGCTTGCAGAAATAGGCCGAGGCGGCGTCGATCGGGCCGCCGAGGCCGCGATCCTTGGCGAGCTTGGCGCAGCGGATCATGTCGATCGCGACGCCGGCGCTGTTGGGCGAATCCTCGACCGAAAGGCGCAGCTCGAGGTTCATCGGCACGTTGCCGAACATCGAGCCTTCCATGCGCAGGAAGCAGACCTTGTTGTCGTTCTGCCACGGCACGTAATCCGACGGGCCGATATGGACGTTCTCGTCCTCGAGACGTTCGGCCGCGACCGACTGGACCGCCTCGGTCTTCGAGATTTTCTTCGAGGCGAGGCGGCGGTGGTTCGACATGTTGAGGAAGTCGGTGTTGCCGCCGGTGTTGAGCTGGTAGGTCCGCTCGAGCTTGACGCCGCGCTTGGCGAACAGGTCGGTCAGCACGCGGTGGACGATCGTCGCGCCGAGCTGCGCCTTGATGTCGTCGCCGATGATCGGCACGCCGGCGGCAGTGAAGCGATCGGCCCATTCGGGGTTGCTGGCGATGAACACGGGAATGTTGTTGACGAAGGCGACGCCGGCTTCGAGCGCGCACTCGGCGTAAAATTCGCTGGCTTCCTGCGACCCGACGGGGAGGTAGTTCATCAGCACGTCGGTCTTGGTGGCGCGGAGCACCGCGATGACTTCTTCCTTGGTGGCCTCGCGATCCTTGGCGACGATGAAGGTACGATCGTCGTTATAGTCGGCCATGTGCTCGGCGACGCCGTCGAGGATGCGGCCCATCTGGACCGTGGCGCCGGTGGATTCGATGCTCTCGCAGAACACCGCGGTACAATTGGGCTTGGCGAAGATCGCCTCGGCCACGTCCTTGCCGACCTTGCGCGCGTCGACGTCCCAGGCAGCGACGACATGGATGTCGCTGGGGCGGTAGCCGCCGAGGTCCCAATGCATCAGGCCGACCGTGTCGTTGGCGCCGTCGCGATAATGCGAAAGACCCTGGACGAGGGAACTGGCGCAGTTGCCGACGCCTACGATCGCGATGTTGATGCTCTTCATTGGAATTCACGTCCTCTGGATGGGTGATTGCGACGATGGTTGGGATGCCGCTCCTGCGCTGCGCAGGAGACGGATTTCGATGGTGCGGTGCCACGCCAGGCCGGCGATGAGCACTGCGGTGAGCGGGACGATCTCGAACCACCAGAACAGCCGCGGATCGGCGGCGAGGCAGGCGAGGAAGATCGCGACGACCCGGGCATTGGCAGTGAGCAGCCGCATCAGCCCCAGCGGCGCGGCGGCGCGCGCGCCATAGGACTGGCCGAACGTCGCGGGATCGGGGGTGCGACGCAGCATTTCGTCGAAGCGGAAGGCGATGCGATCGACGCTGCCGGCGACGGAATCGTAAAGTTGGACCAGCGGATTGCGGTTCGGCGCCGGCGGCGCCGCGGCGATCCCCCTGCAGCGGCGATGGAAGCGGGCGCGCTCGCCTTCGTAGAGGCTGGACTGGATGGCGTGGAGCACGCCGGCGGCAATGGCGAGGATCCAGCCCTCGCGCGTGCCGACCGAGAAAGCGAGGACCAGATAGAGAAGGGCAAACACACCGTGATCGCAGATGCCGTCGAGCGTACGGCCGAGCGCGCTGGCGGTGCCGGTCGCGCGCGCGATCATCCCGTCGAGTCCGTCGGCGACCAGCCAGCCGATCGAGAACAGCAAGCCGAGAAAGGCGAAGGGCCAGGACGACCAATTGGAGTAAGCGGCGGCGGCGAGCGCGCCGAGAATCAGGCCGAGCACCGAGACCGCATTGGCCGAGATGCCACGCGCTATGAACCAGGGAAGCAGGCGCCGGCCTGCCGGGTGAATGATCCAGAGGTTGGTCGGATCCTCGATCCGGCGATCCCGCGACCCGTCCGGCGGAGGAATTGTCATCGGCTGGTCACATACAGCGCGGGCCGTGCTATCATCAAGTCATTTGCGATAATTTCGCGTGGGTTGCGGAACGCAGCGCGCTAATCGACGTTTTTGCGGCCCCGGCGCGATTGTCACAATGACTGTCACAATTCGCCGATATCCTCGTGGACCATGTCGATCTCGCGCACGCCGCGGTTGCGGCGGGCGGCGTCGACCAGTTCGCGCAGCTTCTCGCGGCGGGCACGGGCGTGATCGACATCGCGAATCACCAGCGGCGCCTCACGCGTGGTCTCGTCGGACGAGGTGATGCTGATCGTGCCGAGATCGGCCATCTGGTTGATGATGGTGAAATCGATCCGGACGTCCTTGATCCGGTAGAGCTCGATCTCGTCGATCGATTTGCGCACGATGCCGTTGTGCAGGATCAGCCGGTCGTCGGTGACTTCATAGATGGTGGCGAGATTGGCGAACCATTTGGCGAGCAGCAGCCCCAGCCCCGCGACCAACGCGACCGGGAACAGCCATGCCCAGCCCTCGACCGGCCGCTGCGCGAGCGCCCAGATTGAGCCGATCAGCCCGGCGAGCAGCAGCAGGATCGTCCCCCAGCCGGCGAGCGTGCCGCGCAGCCACCCCAGAGTCGACGAACGAAAACGGTCTACGGCTTGCGGCATGATGGCCCTCCCTTGGCGGAGAGGATAGCCATCTCGTCATCCCGGCGAAAGCCGGGATCGCAGGCCGCGCGCGAATGGCCTGTGGCACGAGATCCCGGCTTTCGCCGGGATGACGCCTAGTTCTTCGGCGGCGGATCGCCGGCGCCGACCACCCGCGCCTGCACTTCCAGCTTCTTGCCGCTGGCGAAGGCGAGCGCGAGGGGCAGGCGGGTACCGGGTTTCACGTTCGGGCCGAGATCGAACAGCATGACGTGGCGGCCGCCGGGGGCGAATTCGATTTTGCCCTTGGCGGGAACCGGGACGTCGCGGGTGGGCTGCATCGATTTGACGCCGGCGTGATCCATCGTCTCGTGGAGTTCGGAGCGCAGGGCCGCGGGCGTGGAGACCGCAAGCAGCGTGTCCGCCTGCGCGCCGCCGCGGACCGTGAAATAGGCCGCGCCGGGGCGCCCGGCCACCGCCGGGAGCCGCACCCAGGCCTGGCTCGCGCCCAGCTCGGCGGGCTGGCCGCAGCCTGTCAGCAGCAGCGCCGCCGCGACCATCCCCGGAAATCCACGCATCGACCCGTCTCCCAATTCGGGAAGGTTCCTAGAATTCCGTGCTTCTTGCGGCAAGCGGAAGCGCACCTATATCGCTCTCGCAACTGCTTCTCCGGCGTCGCCAGATTGGGGCGCGGGGCGGGCAAGTTTTTGACTTTGAACAACGAACATCTGGGGGCCACGAGGGACCATGGCTAAAGTTATCGGGATCGATCTGGGCACGACCAACAGCTGCGTTGCCGTGATGGAAGGCGGCAAGCCCAAGGTCATCGAGAATGCGGAGGGCGCACGCACGACGCCTTCGATCGTCGCCTTCGCCAAGGATGGCGAGCGGCTGGTCGGCCAGCCGGCCAAGCGCCAGGCCGTCACCAACGGCGACAACACCATCTTCGCAGTCAAGCGCCTCATCGGCCGCCGCTTCGACGATCCGGTGACCAAGAAGGACACCGAGCTGGTGCCGTATTCGATCGTGCGCGGGCCGAACGGCGACGCGTGGGTCAAGGCGGGCGGCGAGGATTATTCGCCGTCGCAGATCTCGGCGTTCACGCTGCAGAAGATGAAGGAAACCGCCGAATCGTATCTCGGCGAGACCGTCACCCAGGCAGTGATCACGGTTCCGGCATATTTCAACGACGCCCAGCGCCAGGCGACCAAGGACGCCGGCAAGATCGCCGGCCTCGAAGTGCTGCGCATCATCAACGAGCCGACCGCGGCGGCGCTGGCTTACGGCCTCGAGAAGAACGACGGCAAGACGATCGCGGTCTATGACCTTGGCGGCGGCACGTTCGACATCTCGGTGCTCGAGATCGGCGACGGCGTGTTCGAAGTGAAGGCGACCAACGGCGACACCTTCCTTGGCGGCGAGGACTTCGATTCGAAGATCGTCCAGTTCCTCGCGGACGAGTTCCGCAAGGCCGAGGGCATCGACCTCACCAAGGACAAGTTGGCGCTGCAGCGGCTCAAGGAAGCCGCCGAGAAGGCCAAGATCGAGCTTTCCTCCGCGCAGACCACCGAAGTCAATCTGCCCTTCATCACTGCCGACGCCAACGGGCCGAAGCATCTGGTCAAGGCGATCAGCCGCTCGGATCTCGAGCGTCTGGTCGACGAACTGATCCAGCGCACGCTCGAGCCGTGCCGGAAAGCGCTTGCAGATGCCGGGCTCAAGGCCAGCCAGATCGACGAAGTCGTGATGGTCGGCGGCATGACTCGCATGCCCAAGGTGCGCGACATCGTGAAGCAGTTCTTCGGCAAGGAGCCGCATACCGGCGTGAACCCCGACGAAGTCGTGGCGATCGGCGCGGCGATCCAGGCCGGCGTGCTGCAGGGCGACGTCAAGGACGTGCTTCTGCTCGACGTGACTCCGCTCAGCCTCGGCATCGAGACTCTGGGTGGCGTGTTCACCCGGATGATCGACCGCAACACGACGATCCCGACCAAGAAGAGCCAGGTCTACTCCACTGCCGATGACAATCAGCAGGCAGTGACGATCCGCGTCTTCCAGGGCGAGCGCGAAATGGCGGCGGACAACAAGATGCTGGGCCAGTTCGACCTGATCGGCATTCCGCCGGCGCCGCGCGGCGTGCCGCAGATCGAAGTCACCTTCGACATCGACGCCAACGGCCTCGTCAACGTGTCGGCCAAGGACAAGGGCACCGGCAAGGAGCAGCAGATCCGCATCCAGGCCTCGGGGGGCTTGAGCGACGCCGACATCGACCAGATGGTCCGCGACGCCGAGCAGTTCGCCGAAGAGGACAAGAAGCGGCGTGCGGGCGCCGAGGCCAAGAACAACGCCGAGAGCCTGATCCACACTACCGAGCGTCAACTCGTGGAGAATGGCGACAAGATCGACGAGAGCCTCAAGGCCGAGATCCAGGCGGCGGTCGACGCGGCCAAGGCGGCGGTGGAGAGCAACGATGCCGACGCGATGCAGGCGAAGAGCCAGGAACTCGCGCAGGTCGCGATGAAGCTGGGCCAGGCGATCTACGAGAAGCAGTCGGCCGAGAATGCGTCGCCGAATGCGGACGGAGCAGCTGCGGCGGGCGAGGCAGGCGGCGAGGAAGTCGTCGATGCCGAGTTCTCCGAGGTGGACGACAACAAGGCGTAATACAATGAGCCCACTCCGTCATGCCGGCGCAGGCCGGCATCTCAGGCTGCAGCACATGCGGCCCGAGGCCCCGGCCTTCGCCGGGGTGACGGGAGAGGGGCGGGGGCCTGAGTAGATGACCACCGAAGTCGATTATTACGAATTGCTCGAATGCGAGCGCACCGCGGACGAGGCCACGCTGAAATCGGCGTATCGCAAGCTCGCGATGAAATATCACCCCGACAAGAATGGCGGGTGCAAAGATCACGAGGCCAGGTTCAAGGCGGTCAGTGAAGCCTATGAGTGCCTGAAGGATCCGCAGAAGCGCGCGGCTTATGATCGCTTCGGCCACGCCGCGTTCAAGAACGGCATGGGCGGCGGCGGTGCCGGCCACGGCGCACAGGATTTCGGCGCGTTCAGCGACATCTTCGAAAGCGTGTTCGGCGAGTTCATGGGCGGGCGCGGCGGCGGCCGGCCGAACCTGCGCGGCGCCGATCTGCGCTACGACATGGAAATCAGCCTCGAGGACGCCTGGCACGGCAAGGCGAGCGAGATCACCGTCGACGTCTCGGGGATCTGCGACAGCTGCTCGGGGACTGGCGCCAAGCCGGGCACCCAGGCGCATCAGTGCAAGCAGTGCAACGGCCACGGCAAGGTGCGCGCGCAGCAGGGCTTCTTCATGGTCGAGCGGACGTGTCCCGTCTGCCACGGCGCGGGACAGGTGATCGCCGATCCCTGCCGCGACTGCCGCGGCGAGGGCCGCACCGACAAGACCAAGACGCTCAAGATCAACGTGCCGCCGGGCGTCGACGAAGGCACGCGGATCCGGCTGAGCGGCGAAGGCGAGGCGGGTGCGCGCGGTGCGCCTTCGGGCGACCTCTACATCTTCCTCCATGTCGCCAAGCATTCGCTCTTCGAGCGGCAAGGCACGACCTTGTTCGCCAATGCGCCGATCAGCTTTACCACGGCGGCGCTGGGCGGCGAGATCGAATTACCGGGCCTCGACGGCGAGATGATCAACGTCAAGATTGCGCCGGGCACCCAGCCGGGCCGCGAAGTGCGGCACCGCGGCGCGGGCATGCCGGTGCTTCAGGGGCGCGGGCGCGGCGATCTGGTCATCCGGCTCGACGTCGAGATGCCGAGCAAGCTGACCGCGAAGCAGCGCGAATTGCTCGAGGCATTCCGCGCGACCGAAACCGGCGACGAATGCCCGCAATCGAGCGGGTTCTTCGCCAAGATCAAATCGGCTTTGGGGTAAGCCTTTAGGTCATCACCCC
The DNA here is from genome assembly GCF_002796605.1 of Sphingomonas psychrotolerans. NCBI lineage: Bacteria > Pseudomonadati > Pseudomonadota > Alphaproteobacteria > Sphingomonadales > Sphingomonadaceae > Sphingomonas > Sphingomonas psychrotolerans. The sequence goes on along the minus strand of NZ_CP024923.1, from coordinate 2,305,682 downwards.
GGTCTTGGGCCGGGGTGACGACCGTTCCCGGGTTCACACGTTGACGCGTGCTTCACCGCCGAGCGCATGGAACTGAAGCGCGGCAATTGCGCCCACGGCCAACGCCTGCCCGGCGACGAATGCGATGCCGAGCGCATTGGGCTGCACCAGCGCAATCGCGCCGAAGCTGGCCGCGACCCATGCCACATTGAGGCCTGCGACGAGCGCCACCGGCCAGCCACCGCCCTGTCGCGCGGCCCAGAGCACGAACAATGCGAACGGGAACAGGACGATACCGGCTTCGCGCAGCAGCGGTACGGGCAAATCGGTGAGTCCGGCGATCGGGCCCGCGGCGGCCACGAGCAATGCGCCCATGGCGAGGCAGGTGGCGGCGTCGAACAGCATCACCGGACGGAGGAGTTTGTCGGTCATCATCGGGTCTCCCTTGCTTGAGTGCCCCAAGCATGGCGATGGCGCGCCGCAGGTCGATTACCCGACAGGTAATGGAATGCGCGTCGCCGCGGCGGTAACGAGAGTGAAAGGGAGAGCGCAATGGGCACGCAGCAGATTCGGCCGCTCGGCGAGCAGATCAGGCATTGGCGCCAGCGGCGCCGGCTGAGCCAGATGGATCTCGCGCTCGATGCGGAAATCTCGACCCGGCATCTGAGCTTCATCGAAACCGGGCGGGCGCAGCCGAGCCGCGAGATGGTGCTGCTGCTCGCCGAGCAGCTCGAAGTGCCCTTGCGCGAGCGCAATGCAATGCTGCTCGGGGCGGGCTATGCGCCGGTCTTCTCGGAGCGGCCGCTCGACGACCCGCAACTCGCGCCGGCGCGGCGCGCAGTCGAACTGGTGCTCAAGGGGCACGAGCCCTTTCCGGCGCTGGCGATCGACCGGCACTGGCACATGATCGCCGCCAACGCCGCGGTGGCGCCGCTGCTGGACGGCGTGGCGGACTTCCTGCTCGAAGGACCGATCAACGTGCTGCGGCTGAGCCTGCATCCCGAAGGGTTGGCGCCGCGCATCCTCAATCTGGGCGAGTGGCGCGCGCACTTGCTCGAGCGGCTGCGGCGGCAGGCATGGCTGACCAGCGACCCCGCACTGGCAGCGCTGCTCGACGAGCTTTGCGGCTATCCCTCGTCCGAGGGGAGCGGCGATATCGACGGGTTCGGGGATGTGGCGGTGCCGCTCAGGCTGGAATCGCCGCGGGGCGAATTGCGCTTCTTCAGCACGACGACGGTATTCGGTACGCCGCGCGACGTGACGCTCGACGAACTGGCGATCGAGGCATTCTTCCCTGCCGACGCGGAGACGCTGGCGCGGCTTTCTGCGGGATAGTCGCTATGTTTCGCAGGTTGAAGCCCGCGATCAACGCCCGTCGTCGCTCCAATGCGGCGGATCGGAGACGAGCTTGCGCACGCCATAGGTCGCGCCGATCGCGTGGAGGTCCTTGTTGGTGTCGCCCGATCGCGGTGCGCCCAGCGCGCGCAGTTTGCCCGCCTTGTCGCGGAGCTGGATCGTCCCCGCCCAGCCGATCGTCATGTCGATCGCGCGGCCCTCGATGTGGCGCGAAGTGAGCGACGGCTGGAAGGCGATGCCGAACAGGTCAACCATCTCCTGTGCACCCTGCTTCGAGCGCGCGAGGTCCTTATGGTCCCATTTGATCGCGCAGCCGGGGATGGCGGGCACGTCCTTCGGCACGATCGAACCGTGCGCGATGCGCCAGCTATAGTGCATCAGCTGCGCGCGGGTGCGGTTGCGGCGGGTGGCGGAGACCTTCACGGTCGCGCCGGCCTCCCGCAGCGCTTCGATGAAATCAGTGACGGCGTCGCGGAAGGCCGGGACGAGATCGCCGATCGCCGCGCTGTTGGGAAATCTGGCCTGATTGGCGTGCCACCATGCCGCGCCGCTGAGCACCGCTGTGGGTGTGGGTGTGGGTGTGGGTGCTGGAGCGGGGGCGTTTGCCGTGCGGGTCGACAGCGCACTCCACGTCCTGCCGCCAGGATCGATGCGGCCGTCTGGCTTGGTCGCGCCGAGCACGCGGGTCTGGAATGCCTCGATCGCGGCGATGGTAAGCGGGCCGCAATTGCCGGTGGTCGGCAGCAGCTTCTGGCCGGTGTCGCCGAGCCAGTCGTTGAGCAGATGCTGAACGACGAGGACGTCGGCGATCTCGTTGCTCGCGCCTTTGCCCACCGATGCACCGATCGCCACTGCCATTCCCCTCTTTGCCCGGGAGCAAGATAGGGTCGAATACCCGCTGGCGAAAGCTCAGCGCGGGCGCAATGCCTGGCCGAGCGCGTAAGCGAGGCTGGCGAGCGTGTACGGCTTCTGGATCACCTGGACGCCCTCGTGCTCGGGGGGCAGGCGGAGCTGTTCGCCATAGCCGGTGGCGAAGACATAGGGCACGGCCTTCGCACGCAGCGCATCGGCGATCGACAGGCTGGTCTCGTTGCCGAGATTGACGTCGAGAACCGCGATCTCGAATGCGTCGCGGTCGATTTCCTGCTGCGCCTGGCGGATGCTCGCCGCGGTGACCACACGCGCGGCGCCAAGCCGTACGAGGATGTCCTCGGCGTCCATTGCGATGATCAGGCTGTCTTCGACGAGCAAGGCCGCGCCGGTAAGCACGTCGCGGGGGACCTCGCTGTCGCTGGTGATGCCGACCGCAGCGGCGGGCGTGCGCGCGGGATCGTCGGCGACGACATGACGGGCAGGAATGCAGAAATCGGCCTCGAGCCCGGTAAGGGCGTAACGCACTTCGGCCTTGCCGCCGAGATCATAGGGAATCGAGCGCTGGATGATCGTAGTGCCGAAGCCCTGCCGCTTGGGAGGCTGGACCGCGGGCCCGCCGCGCTCGCGCCATTCGATCTGTAAATCGCCTTCGTCGTCGAGCTGCCATTCGACCAGCACGCTGCCGCTGTCCGACAGCGCACCATATTTGGCGGAGTTGGTCATCAGCTCGTGGAAGACCAGAGCGAGCGTCGAGAACGCATGGGGGAGGAGCAGGACGCCGGGGCCGGCGCAGACGAGGCGCTGGCTCTTGCCCGCGAGATAGGCTGCGGCCTCGGTTTCGATGAGGCGGCGGAGCGGCGCGGCGCTCCAATTGTCTTGGGTGATCTGGTCGTGCGCGCGTGCGAGGCTTTCGATCCGGCCCTCGAGCAGCGAAATGGTGCTGCGCGTGTCGGCCTGCGGGTCGAGCGACTGGCGGACCAGCCCGCGGATCAGGCTGAGGATGTTGCGGACGCGGTGGTTGAGCTCGGCGATGAGCAGCTCCTGCCGCTCCGAGAAGCGGCGGCGCTCCTCCTGCGCATCGTCCGAGAGACGCAGCACGACTTCGATCATCGAGACGCGCAGCATCTCGGCGATGCGGATTTCCGAGGCCGAAAAGGGCGTGGCGCGGCCGCGCACTTCCTGGCTCCATAGTTCGAAGCTCTTGCGCGGAGTGAGGCGCGGTCCGTTGGGGCCAAGCTGGGCGGGCTTGTGCGGATCGCCGGCCCATTTGACCGTGCGCACCATTTCCTGCCGGAATAGCAATACGTAATCGCGGGGGGACCGCGAGATCGGAATGGCGAGCATGCCGGCGGCCACGTCGCCATATGCCTCGGCGGAGGCCAAGGTCTCGGCGAGGCGGTCGGTTGCGAAGATGCGGCCTGCGGCCATGGCGTTGAGCCGGCGGACGAGCGCGGGAAAGGCATCGGGCGGCGGCGTCAGGCCGCTATGCGAACATTTGCCGTCGACCCAGATCGCAATCCCGTCGCACGGCACGGTCTCGCGCAGCATCGCGGCGAGCCAGTCGGGATTGTCGAGCAGGGTCGCGTCGCCGGCCACCGCGGCGAGTAGCCGGTCGCTGCTCGCGCGGGCGCGCGTCTCATAGGCCTGAAGCTCGCGGCGCTCGCGGCTCTCGAGCTTTAGCGCGAACATCTGGCCGAACAATTCGGCGATCGAGCGCCGCTCGAAGCTCGGGCGACGGGCGCTGTAATGGTGGCAGGCGAACAGCCCCCAGAGCTGTCCCCCGGCGATGATCGAGATCGACAGGGACGCGCCGACCCCCATGTTTCTGAGATATTCGATGTGAATCGGCGAGACCGAGCGCAGCACCGACAGCGACAGATCGATCGCCGCCCCCCTCTCGTCGAGCCGCGGCAGGATCGGCACCGGATCGGCTTCGACATCGGCGATGATGCGGAACGGCGTGCGGACATAGAGTTTGCGCGCCTGTTGCGGAATGTCCGAAGCCGGATAGCGCAGATCGAGGAAGCTGCCGATGCCGGCGCGGGCGGCCTCGGCGACGACTTCGCCCGAACCGTCGCGATCGAAGCGATAGACCATCACCCGATCGAAGCCGGTCAGCGCGCGGACCTGTCGGGCGCCTTCGCGGTAAAAGGCGGCGCCGTCGTCGGTCGCGTCGAGCCGCGCCATCATCGCGCGGATCGCCGAGCCTGCATCGGTGGCGACTTCGTCGCTGCTGTCCTCACCCTCGACGATGATCAGGTCGCCGATCATGTGGAGTGCGAAATCCATGCGGCGGCCATTGGGAAGCGTAAGACCGAACATCCGCTCGACCGAGTCAGGCCCGCGTAGCATCGCGAGCCGGTTGCGCAGCGTGTGTACGGCGCGCTCGCCGAACAGGGGGATCGCCGAGCCGCCGAGCAGCTCGTCCGCCTCGACGCCGAAGAACTGGTCGATGTTGGCCGAGGCGCGGCGGATCAGCCAGTCGGTCGACAAAGCGAGCAGGAACCCGAAGGGCTGGATCGCCCCGAGTTCGTGGATCGGCTCGCGATCGCAATTGGTGAGGTCGACGACCTGATCGCTATCCGCCAAGTTCAGCCTTTCGCCCAGCGGTTCGCCGACTGCTCAAAGGCCGAGAACACATTGCGCGCGGCGACCAGGGCGGACTGGAGTTGGGCGGGCTGATAGAGGATCGTGCCGAGCCGGGCCAGCAAATTGCGCCAGTTCTCAGGCGGTTGATCTGCATCAAGATAGGCGCGGGGGAAGCCGGGCGGCAGCTGACGGGCGAGGAAGCGTCCGCCGAGCCGGGAGCCTTCGAGGACGTAGAGCGTGCCGGCGATGGCGGCTTCATCCCATTCGTCATCCCGGCGGAGGCCGGGATCTCGGGCAACGGGCTGCGTCGATTGCGGCAGGAGGTCCCGGCTTTCGCCGGGATGACGGAGGAACGCCAAATCCTCGCGCAGCAGCGCGCCGCGCTTGCGCCCTTCCCAATCTGGCACGATCCGCTCGCCGGGGAGGGCTTCCTCCAGCGGCAGCAGCACTTCGGCATGCGCGCGCAGGAACGCCGCATAGCTGTCGCGATCGGTCAGGTCGAACGCCGCGAAGGCGGCGTCGACCCGTTCATGTGCCTCGGCTGTGCCGGCGCGGAGTGTCTTGTGGACTGGGTTCAAGCGAAGACGCGGTCGAAGATCGTATCGACTTGCTGGAAGTGATAGCCGAGGTCGAATTTGTCCTCGAGTTCCTCGACCGACAGCGCCGCGGTGACTTCCGGATCGGCCTTGAGCAATTCGAGCAGCGAAAGCGCACCGTCGCTCTCCCAGACCTTCATCGCGTTGCGCTGGACGAGGCGGTAGCTGTCCTCGCGGCTGACTCCCGCCTGAGTGAGCGCGAGCAGGACGCGCTGCGAGTGGACGAGTCCGCCCATCCGATCGAGATTCTTCTGCATCCGTGCCGGGTAAACGAGCAATTTGTCCATCACCCCCGAGAGCCGGGCGAGAGCGAAATCGAGCGTGATCGTCGCGTCGGGGCCGATATAGCGCTCGACCGAGGAGTGGCTGATGTCGCGTTCGTGCCACAAAGCGACATTCTCCATCGCGGGGATGGTGGCGCTGCGGACCATGCGGGCGAGGCCGGTGAGATTCTCGGTGAGCACCGGGTTGCGCTTGTGCGGCATCGCCGACGAGCCCTTCTGGCCGGGCGAGAAATATTCCTCGGCCTCGAGCACCTCGGTGCGCTGCAAATGGCGGATTTCGGTGGCGAGGCGCTCGATCGACGAGGCGATCACGCCCAACGTGGCGAAGAACATCGCGTGGCGATCGCGCGGGATCACCTGCGTCGAGACAGGCTCGATCGCGAGACCCAGCTTCTCCGCGACATGCGCTTCGACGCGCGGATCGATATTGGCGAACGTGCCGACCGCGCCCGAGATCGCGCAGGTGGCGATGTCGGCGCGGGCGGCGACGAGGCGGGCGCGGTTGCGCTTGAACTCGGCATAGGCCTCGGCGAGCTTGAGCCCGAACGTGACCGGTTCGGCATGGATTCCGTGGCTGCGGCCGATCGTCGGGGTGAGCTTGTGCTCAAAAGCGCGGCGCTTGAGGATTTCGAGCAATTGATCGAGATCGGCGATCAGGATATCCGCGGCGCGGGCGAGCTGAACCGCGAGGCAGGTGTCGAGCACGTCCGAGCTGGTCATGCCCTGGTGCATGAAGCGCGCTTCGTCGCCGACCTGCTCGGCGACCCAGGTGAGGAAGGCGATGACGTCGTGCCTGGTGACGGCTTCGATCGCGTCGATCGCGGCGACATCGATCACCGGCTTGGTCGCCCACCAGTCCCACAAGGCCTTGGCTGCCGATTTGGGCACCACGCCGAGTTCGGCGAGCGCCTCGGTCGCGTGCGCCTCGATCTCGAACCAGATACGGAAACGGGCCTCGGGGGACCAGATCGCAGTCATTTCGGGCCGCGAGTAACGGGGAACCATTGGATGCCTTTCGCCGGGGGTTGGCGCGCCGATAGCAAGCGGGCTCTAGACTTTCCAGCGGAAGCGGCCGGTGATCGGCCAGGCGAGCAGCGCATCCTCCTCGCGCGCGCCGCGGCCGACGTTGTGGAGGATCATCGGGCCGCGGGCGCCGGGCCGGTCGGAGACCAGTCCGATATGGGTGGCGGTACCGCCGATGATCGACGTGAAGATATCGCCCGGCTGCCAACCCCTGCCGTCAGCCGGGATGGGCAATTCGGCGCCCATCCGGGCGAGGAAGCGCGCGAGATTGGGCACGCGGCGGTGATCGATGTTGCGATCGGGGCGCCGCAGGCCCCATTTCTTCGGATAAGCGGCGAAGGCCTTGCGCATATCGGCGTTGACCAGCGCTTGCAGATCGATCCCGAAGGCGTCGCGATAGGCGCGGATCACCACGTCGGTGCACACGCCCTTCTCGCGCGGGACGTCGCCGTTGGGGAAGGGAAGGACCGTGTAGGCCGGGTCATAATGCAGCGTGACGCCGACCTGACTGCGCGCGGCGGCGAGGAGCTTGCCGGCGGGATCGCTGGACGAGAGGCGCGGATCGGCAATGGCGGCGGGCGCCCGCGCGGCGCCGCAGCCGGCGAGTCCGGCTGCCATGCCGAGGAGCAGGGTTCTACGGTCGATCATGGCCTTGTTCTGCATCAGCCGTGGCAAGGACGCCACAGGGCAACTGAAATGCGATGAGATGGCCCACCGCAGGGATGAGCTGCGCTGCCTGAGGAACTAGCTTTCGAGTTCATCTGTTCATGTTTGTGAATAGCGACAGTTTCTCTGCTCCGCCAGCGTAGATCGGCTGGAGCAAACAACAGGAGTCCGATCGATGCTGAAGACAGTTTTTCTTGCCACGTCTATGCTTGTTGCTGCGCCAGCCTTTGCGCAGGACAAGCCTGCAGCCGAATCTAGTCAGACACAGCCACAGACCGCGCCCTCGACTCAGTCGAAGCCGGAAACTCCGGCGACGACCGACGATGCCGCGCCGGGCACGCAGGGCTCGGGCACGGTGGAGCAGGCCCCCGCCGCGGCGCCCCCCCGGCTACCGAGGCTGCACAGCCCACGCCGACCCATCCGGGGACTCCGGCGCAACCCGCGACGCCGGCCCAGCCGGGCACGGCGCCGGCCAAGCCTGCGACGCCCGCCCAGCCGGGTGCCACGCCGTCAAACACCGGAACCACGGGTGCCGGCACCGCAGCGACGCAGCCGGCGACCACGCCGGAACAGGTCGGCCAGGCCGTGGGTCGCGATTTCGGCACCTATGACAAGGACGCCAATGGCAGCCTGAGCCAGGCCGAGTTCGGCGTCTGGGTGAGCGGCCTGCGCAAGGCTTCGGAGCCTGCTTTCGCGCCGGGTTCTGCAGACGCCAATGTCTGGGTCGGGCAGGCCTTCGCACAAGCCGATGCCGACAAGAACAAGTCGGTTAGTCAGGCTGAGGTTACGAACTTCCTGACGCCCAAGAAATAAGCCCCCGCGCCGCACGCATGGCGCACCTCCCGGGCGGCCGTCGGATTTGTCTCCGGCGGCCGTTTTGGCGTCTGCCCCTTCCGGCTGGCGCGAGAGTCAGCGCTCGACGAGGCGTCGCGCGGTGGGCCTGACCGTGGCGCAGGCGGGAGTGCCGTCTCCGGCGGTGCCGAGGATCGTCATTTCGATGACGCCGCCGGTTCGGGCTGCGCGATCCAGCAGGTCGCCGTCAATGTCGTGGATGTCGATCTTCATCCGCCGAGACCAGGGCGAGAAAGCGTCGCCAGCCATCTTGCCGATTCGGACATAGACAAAGCGCCGCACCGGCCCCTCGCGCCGCACCTGATCGCCGAAGAATTTGGGGCCGGGACCCACGCGGATCGGGAAGTCGAACCGAAGCGTCTCACCCTCGCGCGAACATTTCGGATCGAGCGGCTGGTCATCCTTGGCCTGCAGGCTGTGGAACACGCCGATGACGGGGTGCTCGACCATGATTCGCAAAGCGATCTCGATCTGATCTGCCCGTGCCATGCGGATTGATAGCCCGACGCGGCGATAGGGGAAAGCGGGCGCCTGCCACTGCTCGCCGGACGCACGCTAGATCAGTCCCTGCGCGCGCAGGCTGGTATGGCCTTCGGCGCCCAATATGATGTGATCGTGCACGGCGATGCCGAGGCGCTTGCCCGCTTCGGCGACCTGGCGGGTGATCTCGATGTCGGCGCGGCTGGGGGAGGGATCGCCCGACGGGTGGTTGTGGACGAGGATGATCGCGGCCGAGCCGAGATCGATCGCGCGGCGGATCACCTCGCGGACATAGACGGGGGCTTCGTCGAGCGAGCCTTCGTTCATCAGCTCGTCGCGGATCAGCATGTTGCGCCCATTGAGATGGAGCACGCGGACGCGCTCGATCGCGTGATGCGCCATCTCGGCGCGGAGATAATCGAGCAAAGCCTGCCAATTGGCGAGGACCGGGCGCGCGGCGACCTGATCGCGCAGCAGGCGTAATGCGGCGGCGTGGGCCGCCTTGAGTGCGGCGACACTGGTCTCGCCCATTCCGGGAACGCGGGCGAGTGCCTCGGCATCCGCGGTGAGCAGCCCGGCGATCCCGCCGAACTCGGTGAGCAGTGCCTTGGCGAGCGGCTTGGTGTCGCGGCGCGGGATGGCCAGCGCGAGGAGATATTCGATCAGTTCGTGATCGAGCAGCGCATCCGGCCCGCCCTCGAACAGGCGCTGGCGCAGGCGGGCGCGGTGTCCTGTGTTGTCGGGCTCGGTCGCCATGCCGCCTGTATAAATCAGCGCGCCGGCAAGTCGAACGGCAAGTCGATCCGCCAGAAGCGCGTCGCCACACCCTCGGTGCCGAAGTCATTGTCGTTGACCAGCAGCAACTGGCGGGGCGAGAGCATGACCATGCCCTCGAGGTCGGCATCGATCTCGGGAAAATCGTCGGTCGAGAGGATCAGTGTCTTGGCGAGCACGGGGAGGTCGAGATCGCCGGTGCCGCTCAATTCCTCGATCGTGGGGCGGGTGTCGGGATCGAGGTGCCGCGGATCGAGCGCGGCGCCGGAGTCGAGGTCGACGGCGTAGAGCTTGGTGGTCAGCGATCCGCGCTCGAGCACGAGCAGCAAGTTCCGACCCAGCACGGTGAGTTCGCTGACCTTGATGTCGGCGCGGTCGAGATCGCCCGCGGCCTGATCGCGCGCGAAGCTGCGCGGCGGATCGAGAGGATAGAGATATTGCGCGGTCACGCGTTCGGTGGCGGTGTCGAGCGCCCAGAGGCGGACGTGACGTGCGCGGCGGTGCGCGGCGACATCGGGATGGGCGAGCGGGCTCTGGAAGGCGAGATAGAGCGCGGCGCCGTCGTCGGAGAGCGCCAGCGCCTCGAAACCGCGGTTGAGGCGGCGGCGGGCGGCGAGCGCGGGCAGGCTGTCGCGGATCGGATAGGCGGCCTCGGCGAACCAGTCGGCGCAGCCTTCGGGCACCAGCCGTGCGCCGACGGTGCCGTCGGGCGCGACGCGGAGCAGCGAGGGGCCATATTCCTCGCCGATCCAGAAGCTGCCGTCGCGCGCAACGGCGACGCCTTCGGTGTCGGCGCCGGACGGATCGGGGGCGAGCAGCGTGCCGTCGAGCGCGACCGCGGGCTCGCGCTCGGTAAGGCCCCAGGGCGGCGGCAGGCCCGAGAGGGGATCGCCGGCCGGCGTGCGCAGGGGCAGGGTGCGCAGGATCGTCACACGGTCACCCTCGATCGCGAGCTCGGACAGCGCCGGCCCGATGGCGAGGCTTGGCATCACCTTGGCGCCATCGGCCTCGCCATGCGCGGCAAGGTGGTCGAGCCCGTAGCGGCGGACGGCGAGCTTCACCTTGAGATTGGGGCCGCGGTCGCCGATCGCCCAGATGCTGCCGTCGTCGCCGCGCGCGAGGCCGGAGCCGAGGCCGCGGACGATCTGGAGCGCGCCGCCGGGCAAAGCGAGCGTCTCCAGGATTTCGTCCGTAAAAGCGAGCGGCGTGGCAGTCGGGCGGGTCATCCCGAAAACCTGCCCGCCGCCGCGATTGGAGGCAAGCGCTCCGGCGTCAGGAATGCGCAGTCATGAATGCCAGCACGCGTTCCGCCTGGTCTGCCGGGAGCCCATCGAGCGCCTGGGTGAGGATCACTCCGGTCCGGCACTGATCGGTCTCGCTCAGCGCGCGGGCTCCCGACCCGTCGAGGAAGGCGGCAAGCTGGCGATCGCTCAGGCCCGCGCGCTTCATCTGCGCGACCAGGGCTTCGCTGTCGGCGCGGGAGAGCGTGTCGATCTCGCGCTTCGCGGGCGTTTTCTGGCCGGCTGCGATCGCGCGGAACTGGGCGGCGCCGATATCGGCGAGCAGCTTCTGGACCTTGGGGGAAGGGGTGGTGCCGGGCTTGATCGTGGCGAAGGTATATTGCGCGCAGAGCGTCGGCGATTCCGCCGCAAGTCCGTTGATCAGCGCCGCCTGGCTCTTGCGAAAGGCCTGAAGTTCGGCGGAGGGCGCCAGCGCCAGTTCGCGGATATGCGCCTTGCGGAACACCGCCATCCGGTTGAAGCCGAGCATATTGAGCGAGGCAGGGGTGGCGCCTGCGCGATGTTGCGCGACCATCTCGGCCTTCAATGCGGCATAGTCGGTCGGGAAATACTGGCGAAAGGCCTGGAACATCGTTCCCATGGCCGGATCGTTCTGCACCGCGGTTTCGAACTCGGCTTCGAGTTTCCCCGGGCGGTTCTCAAACGCCTGGAATGCCATTTTGCCGAGGAAAAGCCCGACAACGACCCCGACAAGGCCGATGAGAATCTTGGCTATCGGTCGATTTCGAACTGCGGCCATATTACACCCCTTTGCATCGACGAGAATTTCCATCGCCGTTCCCGGCGGGGCGCCCCTAGCGCGGAAGGTGCATCGCTGTGAAGCCGGGACGGCACATCTGCGCTTTGGGTGGGATCCCGCAGCGTTCGGGCGCCAGTGTTGACTCGGGCCCGAGCCCTTCCTAAAGCGCCCCTGCCTTGGCGGGCTCGCCGTCGGCACATGCGCTTGGACCGCCGGTAACGGCATGAAGGGAGAGGCGAAATGGTCGAGAACGAGCCCGGACTGGACCCCTTGACCGAGGATGCCCGCCTGAACTCGCTCGACGAGCGATTGCGGCGAGCAAAGACGGAAGAGGCGATCAGAACCGGCGCCGTGGATACCAAAGGCGATGCCAGTTATCGCCTCGGGAACCGCGTGCTGGCCGAACTGATTGGCAGCATGGTTGGAGGAGCAGTGATCGGCGCTACGCTCGATTGGCTGCTGGGAACCTCCCCGTGGCTCCTGCTCGTGCTCCTGTTCCTCGGAATCGGCAGCGCGTTCAGGAACATCATCAGGATTTCGAACCAGCGCTCGAAGTGACTCTTCGGGCGCTTTGGCTAATGAAACGGATCAACGCGCGTGGCGGCTGAATCAGGCAAGATCGACCCGATGCACCAGTTCGAGGTGCAGACGATCTGGGACGGCTTCAATGTAGCCGGGCACCAGATCGCCTTCACGAACTCGGCACTGTGGATGTGCATCGCGGCCTTCGTCCTCTGGGCATTCATGCTCGGGGGCATGAAGCGCGCCGTGGTGCCCGGCCGCTGGCAGATGCTGGTCGAGAACTTCACCGGCTTCATCGATTCGATGCTGGCGCAGAATATCGGCAAGGAGGGGCGCACCTACCTCCCTTACGTGTTCTCGCTGTTCATGTTCATCCTGTTCGCCAATGTGCTCGGGCTGTTGCCGCTGGGCCTGGTGGGCATCCACCCATTCACTTTCACCAGCCACTTCACCGTCACCGGCGTGCTGGCGATCATGAGCTTCTCGATCGTGCTGATCGTCGGCTTCTGGAAGCATGGGTTCAAGTTCTTCTCGCTGTTCGTGCCGCACGGCACGCCCTTGTGGCTGATCTGGCTGATCCCCGCGATCGAGTTCGTCAGCTTCATGGTGCGGCCGTTCTCGCTGGGCCTGCGACTGTTCGTCGCGATGATCGCCGGGCACATCCTGTTGAAGGTGCTCGCGGGCTTCGTGATCAACGCCGGCAATGCCGGGCTGATCCCCGGCCTCGGCGTCGGCATCCCCAGCTTCGCGCTGATGGTCGGCATCTCGGCGCTTGAGATCCTCGTCGCCGGCATCCAGGCCTATGTCTTTGCGCTGCTCACGTCGCTGTACATCAACGACGCCGAGCATCTGCACTGAGTTTTTCGTAACGTTATCAACTGAATATACGCAGGAGTTTTAGAAATGGACGCAGAAGCAGCAAAGCTCATCGGTGCGGGTCTCGCGGCGATCGGCGCCGGCATGGCCGCCATCGGTGTGGGCAACGTGTTCGGCAGCTTCCTCGAAGGCGCGCTGCGCAATCCGGGCGCGGCCGACGGCCAGCAGGGCCGTCTGTTCATCGGCTTCGCGGCCGCCGAGCTTCTCGGTCTGCTTGCGTTCGTCGTCGCGATGATCCTGATCTTCGTCGCCTAACATCTCCGGTACGGGCCGGGGCAAGTCCCCGGCCCGCTGGATAGGATAGCAATGCCTCAGATCTCCCAACTCGCCGAAACCTTCGCGTCGCAGCTATTCTGGCTGCTCGTGACGTTCGGCTTCGTCTTCTTCGTCGTGGGCAAGGTGATGCTGCCCAAGGTGCTGTCGACGGTCGATGCGCGCGACCAATCGGTCGCCGGCGACCTCGCCGCTGCCGAGGCGGCGCGTGTCGCTGCCGATCAGGCCGAAGAGAATTGGCGGATCGAGGAAAACGCCGCACGCGAAGGCGCGCAGAAGCGCATCGCCGAGGCGCGGGCGCAGGGCACTGCCGCGGCGGAGAAGCGGCTCGCCGCGGCGCATGCCGAGACCGATGCCCGCATCGCGGCAGCCGAGGCGCAGATCGCCGAGGCGACGACTGCGGCGAGTGCCGAGATCGAGGCAGTGGCGGTCGAAGCCGCGCGCGACATCGTCGCACGCTTCTCGGGCGCCAAGGTAACGGCCGTCGAGGCCAAGAAGGCAGTGAAGGCGGCGCTCAATGGCTGAGGCAGCACATCCGGCGGTGTCGGACACCGTCTCCGAGAACCTGACCGAAGCGAAGCATGGCGAAGGCATGCCGGTGCGCGACACCGGTACGCATGCACTCACCGCCGCCGAAGGCGGCGTCGGCCCGACCGGCACGCATCATCCCGATCCGTCGCTATTCGGGGTGCTCGACGCCACCGTCTGGGTGTCGATCGCGATGGCGGTGTTCCTCCTGATCCTGATCTGGAAGAAGGTGCCGGGTCTGATCACCCGCGGGCTCGACAATCAGATCGCGGCGATCCGCAACCGGCTCGACGAGGCGAAGCAACTTCGCGCCGAGGCCGAGGCGCTGCGCGACGAATATGCGCGGAAGATCGCAGGTGCCGAGGCGCAGGCGCAGGCCATGCTCGCGCATGCCGAGGAAGAGGCCGGGGCCGTGCTCGCCAAGGCCGAGGCCGATGCCACCGAGCTGACAGCGCGCCGCGCGCGGATGGCCGAGGACAAGATCGCCGCCGCCGAGCGCGCCGCGATCCAGGCGGTGCGCGCCAAGGCCGCCGAAGCCGCGACCCGCGCTGCCGCGGCGATCATCGCCGACAAGCACGGTGCCGAGGCCGACAAGGCACTGGTCGACAAGACCATCGCGGGACTCGGCCGACTCAACTGAGCCGCGGGCGCCAAGGGGCGCCCGTCAAGGTCTGGCAGTGCGCCGCTGGCATGCTAAAGCTGCGCCATGGCTTCCAAACGACATGACAAGAAGGCGGTCCCGGACGATCCGGGGCCGGGTGCCACGCGCTGGCTGGGGATCGGCGGCTTTGCCGCGCTCCTGCTGGCGGCGCTTGCGACCTTGCTCGCCTTGCAGCGTGCAAATGATGATCGACGTGCGTCGGAAGACGTCAAAGCCCGTGTCGCTGCCGAGATGAACCGGATCGAGGCCGAAGCCCGGCGGATCGAGCGCGAAGCCTCGAAATGAGCGCAGTCGTACTGGTTGCCGGCGTCACCATGTTCATGACTTGACGTTTACGTAACTTGCTAATGTTTATCATTAGTTGGCGTTAACGCACCGACTAGTCTGGTTCGGCGGCGAATTCGTTTGCTCTTCTTTTTTCGTTGGGCAAAGCAAGCGTCATGGTCAGCAAACGCCCGGATATAGGTCGCGTCGCCATTCTATCCGGGCTGGCGTTGATCTGCGCAGCCATGGTCGGGACCTTCTTCCTGTTTCGCGCCGAGCAGCGCGCCGATATGGTCATGGTGCAGACCCTGCAGGTCCAGGAGCGGCTCAACAGCCTCGTCACGCGCGCGCAGGAAGCATTGCTGGGCGAGAGCGGCTATCTGCTCGCGGGAGACGAGCGCTTCGTCGCGCGCTATACGCAGGCACGCGAGAAGCTGCACCTCGAACTCGCGGCACTGATCCGCCAAATGGCAGCCGATCCCGCACAAGTGATGGCTGCCCGGCAACTCGATCATTGCTGGCGCACCAGGCTATCCTACACCGACGTGCGGTTTGCGTGGGCACGGTCGGGACGCGTGGAGGATGCCAGGCGCTCGCTCCGCGCCGTGCTCGATCGACCGGTCACCGATCGGTGCCGCGCGATCGTCATCGGGATGAAGGCCGAGGGGGCGCGGCAATTCGAACAGCAGCGCGCCGCGGCGGACCGGCAGGCGACTCTGTTCTCGATCTGGCTGCTGCTATGCGCCGCCGCGGTGATTGCGTTTGCGCTGCGGTCCACGCTGCGGGCGCTGTCCACCGCCCACAAGACTTCGGTTGCGCGGGACCAGCTGCTCAATGCCAATGCGCGGTTGCACGAGGAGGCCGCCAGCCGGGAGGCGGCGGAGACCCAGCTGCGCCAGCTACAGAAGATGGAGTCGATCGGTCAGCTGACCGGCGGCATCGCGCATGACTTCAACAACATGCTGGCGATCGTGATCGGGTCGCTCGATCTGGCCCGCCGCCGGGTCGAGCACGACGTCAAGCGTGCGCAGGAGCATATCGATACAGCGATGTCGGGCGCGCAGCGCGCCGCCCAGCTCACCTCACAGCTGCTTGCCTTCGGGCGCCGCCAGCCGCTCGCGCCCTCCGCCTTCGATGCGAGCCAGCTGATCCGCCGGCTGTCGGAGCTGTTGCGGCGGACGATCGGCGGCAAGGTCGATTTCCAGATCGATCCGGCGAGCGGGCTGTGGCCGGTCCGCGCCGATGTCGGCCAGCTCGAGAGTGCGTTGGTCAATCTGTCGCTCAATGCGCGCGACGCGATGATCGATGGCGGCAAGCTCGTGGTCAGCACGGCGAACGTGAAACTCGATCCCGCTTATGCTGCGATGCATCCCGGCGTGGCGCCCGGAGACTATGTCCGTATCACCGTGCGTGACAGCGGGACGGGAATGCTCCCCGAAGTGCGGGATCGCGCCTTCGAGCCCTTCTTCACTACCAAGCCGATGGGCAAAGGCACGGGGCTGGGGCTGAGCCAGGTCTATGGCTTCGTCAAGCAATCGGGCGGGCATGCCGTGATCGAATCCGAGTCGGGAAGCGGCACCGCGGTGAATCTCTATCTGCCGCGACACAAGGGCAAGGTGGCTGAGGTCGAAAGCTGGCAGGCGGGACCGGAGACGCGCCTGCCCGGCGCGCGCGGGAGCCAGATCGTTCTCGTCGTCGACGACGAGGACAAAGTGCGCCAACTCGCCGTCGATGCGCTTCGCGAGCTCGGCTATATCGTGCTGTCGGCATCCGGCGGGGAGTCGGCGCTGATCTTGCTCGAAACCCAGCCGCGCGTAGATCTATTGCTCACCGACGTGCTGATGCCCGGAATGCACGGCACCAAGCTGGCTGCGCAGGTCGAGACGCTCCGGCCCGAGATCAAGCTGCTCTACATGAGCGGCTATCCGAGCGACGGGATTGTCAGCGACGGCATGCTGGCCGACGGCGTTGCTCTGCTCCCCAAGCCCTTCACCGTCGCGCAGCTCGCCGCGAAGGTGCGGCAAGTGCTCGACGGTGAGAGGATGCCGGCTTAGCGCGGCTTGCGGAAGCGGTAGATGAACTGGTCGGTCTTGCCGCGGATCGACGGGTCGAACACGATCGCCGTGTGCGGATCGGCCGGGTTGGCGAGCAGCGGCAAACTGCCGTCGAATTTGAACCCCGCGCTTTCGATTTCCGTGCGGGCAGCGGCAGGGTCGATGCGGTGGAGCTTGTCTGGCGCCGCGAATCCCGGATCGGCGGCGGCGACATGGTCGACCACCAGCAGCACGCCGCCCGGCTTGAGATTGTCATAGAGCCGTTTCGCCATCGACGCGGCGAAGCCCGGCGGGGACATTTTGAGGTGGAGATCGTGCCAGTTCTGCACCGTGATGATCGCGTCGAGCGGCTCGGCGAACTTCACCGCGGCGAGCGAATCGCTGAGCGGGGTGACATTGGCGTACCCAGCGACGGCGGTCTTCTGCTCGTCGGCATAGGCGGCGCGATACTGGATGAACTCGGCAGGCTGATAGGCATAGACGCGGCCCTTGGCGCCGACGGTCCTGGCGAGGATGCGCGTGAAATAGCCGCCGCCCATGATGAAGTCTGCCACCTTGTCGCCCGGCTTGATGCCGGCGAAGGCGAGCAACTCGCCGGGGTGGCGGGCGGCGTCGCGTTCCTTGTCGGCGGCCGGGCGTCCGGAATCGGCGAGCGCGGCGGTGATCGGGGCGGGGACGGTCTGGCCGTGGGCGGCAAGCGGTGCGGCCAGCGCGAGCAGGGCGACGGAAAGATTGAGCTTCATGGTGACTCTCCTGCGGTGTCTTGCAGAGTTATGGTACCGATCTCTACTTTCGTCACCACTGGTCCTGCGAAAGCAGGAGCCCAGAGTCGCTAGGAACGCGGCTTGTAGTCCTCGCTCCTGCTTTCGCACTTGTAGTCCTCGCTCCTGCTTTCGCAGGAGCCCGGATGAGGCTGCGTACCGAGGGTGGCATGACGGCTAGCTAGCCGCGCGCGGAATCCCTAAGTCGGTCGCGCATGTCCGACCCCAATTCCCCCAACCGATTCAATGAGGAAAATGCTACCTACGCCGTGCGCGGCGAGGGCGTGCCCGATCTCGACGCCGGCGTGGCGGCGATACGCAATGTCTTGAAGACTCTGCCGGTGCGTCCCGGCGTGTATCGGATGCAGGATGCGCGCGGCGACGTGCTGTACGTGGGCAAGGCGCGCGCGCTCAAGAACCGGGTGAATAATTACACCCAGGTCACGCGCCTCTCGAAACGGCTCCAGCGGATGGTCGCGCAGACGCGGTCGATGACGATCGTCACCACCAACAACGAGGCCGAGGCGCTGCTGCTCGAGGCGCAGCTGATCAAGCGCTATCGCCCGCCGTACAACGTGTTGCTGCGCGACGATAAGAGCTTCCCGTTCATTCTGCTGCGGCAGGATCATGCCTTTGGGCGGGTCCAGCTCCATCGCGGCGCGCGGCGCTACAAGGGCGATTATTTCGGGCCGTTCGCCGGGGCGGGGCAGGTGCGCAAGACGCTCAACGCGTTGCAGAAGCTGTTCCTGCTGCGGAGTTGTACCGACGGCTTTTTCGCGACGCGCGACCGGCCGTGCCTGCTCTACCAGATCCGCCGCTGCTCGGCGCCGTGCGTCGGGCGGATCGACGAAGCGGGCTATGCCGAGCTGGTAAGCGACGCGCGCGACTTCCTGCAGGGCAAATCGACCAAGGTGCAGGCCAAGCTCGCCGAGCAGATGCAGGCCGCCGCCGAAAATCTGGATTTCGAGCTGGCCGTGATCCTGCGCGATCGGCTGAAGGCGCTCACCTTCATCCAGGGGAGCCAGGCGATCAATGCCGAGGGGGTGGGCGACGCCGACATCTTCGCGCTTGCCTGCAAATCCGGCGTGATGGGGATCCAGGCCTTCTTCATCCGCGGCGGGCAGAATTGGGGGCATCGCAGCTTCTTCCCCGCGCACACCAACGAAGTGCCCGAGGACGAAGTGCTCAGCCAGTTCCTGATGCAATTCTACGAGGAAGTGCCGCCGCCCAAGACGATCTTCGTCGACCGCAATCTGGAGGAGGCAAAATTGATCGCCGAGGCGCTGGCCGAACGCGCGGGGCACCGGGTCGCGCTGGGCGTGCCGCAGCGCGGGCCGCGTCGACGGCTGCTCGAACAGGCGCAGCGCAACGCCGTCGAGGCGCTCGACCGGCGGATGGCCGAAAGCACGACGCAGGCGAAGCTGCTCGCCGAGGTCGCCGATCTATTCGAGCTGCCCGAGCCGCCCGAGCGGATCGAGATCTACGACAACAGCCACATCCAGGGCACCAATGCGCTCGGCGCGATGGTCGTCGCCGGACCCGAGGGGTTCCAGAAGAATCAGTACCGGAAATTCAACATCAAGCGGCCCGAAACGATCGCGGGCGACGATTTCGGCATGATGCGCGAGGTGTTCGGCCGCCGCTTCGCGCGCGCGCAGGACGAGGATCCCGATCGCCAGGGCGGCACCTGGCCCGATCTGGTGCTGATCGACGGCGGGCGCGGGCAGCTCAACGCCGTGAAGGGCGTACTCGAGGATCTCGGCATCGAGGATGTGTGCCTCGTCGGGGTGGCCAAGGGGCCGCATCATGGCCGCGACGGACGCGAGGTGTTCCATCTGATGGACGGGCGCGAACTGACCTTGCCGGTCAATTCGCCGGTGCTGTTCTTTCTCCAGCGGCTGCGCGACGAAGTGCACCGCTTCGCGATCGGCGCGCACCGCGACAAGCGCAGCAAGGCGATTGGCGCCAGCCCGCTCGACGAGGTGCCGGGCATCGGCCCCGCGCGCAAGAAGGCGCTGCTGATGCATTTCGGCACGGCGCGGGCAGTGCGCGGCGCGAGCCTCGAGGATTTGCAGAAGGCGCCCGGCGTCTCCGCGGCGGTGGCACAGCAGGTGCACGACTATTTCCACACGCGATGACGCGCCCGGCCTGCATCGAAGCTGCACCGGAAGCGCACGCGAACGCCTCTTGAGTGCGCCGCGGAAAAGGCGCTAGCGTCGAGGCACTTGGACGGGGGTATTAGATGTTTGGGCGGATGACGGTTGCGGCGGTGCTGGTGTGCGCCGCGACGGTGGCACATGCGGGAGACAAGCCACTCTATCAACCCGTGCCGGCGTGGGTGAAGCCCGCGCCGCCGATCGATGCCTCGAAGCTCGGCGATTCGGACCCGATCCTGCTGGTGATGGACCAGCAGCAGCGCTTCGAGGACGGTCAGGTCTGGATCTACGCCGACATGGCGATGCGGATCGCTTCGCCGCAGGTGCTGACCCAGGCGGGAACGGTGCCGCTCCCGTGGAATCCGGGCAAGGGCGATCTGGTGGTCCACCGCATCGAGATCCTTCGCGGCGCCGAGCGGATCGACGCGCTGGCCGGCGGCAAGCGCGTCACGGTCCTGCAGCGCGAGCAGCAGCTCGAGCGGGCGACGCTGAACGGCATGCTCACCGCGACTCTCCCCGTGGAAGGACTGCGCGTTGGCGACGTGCTGCGCGTCAGCTTCTCGGTGACGCAGAAGGATGCGGCGCTGCACGGCCATGTCCAGTCGGTGGCGCCGTTGCTGTCGGCGCCGATGCGGCTCCATTTCGGCCGGGTGCGATTGCTCTGGCCCAAGGCGATGGACCTGCGCTGGCGCGCCTATAGCAAGCTGCCCGATCTGAAGCCGGTGACGACGCCGGACGGCTATAACGAGCTGCTGATCGACCTGCCGATCGCCAAGCCGGCGGATCTGCCGGGCGATGCGCCGCTGCGTTTCCGGCCGCTGCCGCTGCTCGATGCGACCGACTATGCCGATTGGGCGGACCTCTCGCGCGACATGGCGCCGCTCTATCGCACTGAGGGAGCGATAGAGCCCGACGGGCCGATCGCCGCCGAAGTCGCGCGGATCGCCGCGGCCACTGCCGATCCGCGCCAGCGCGCGGCGATGGCGCTGGAAACGGTGCAGGACAAGGTCCGCTATCTGTTCAAGGGCATGGACAATGGCGATTACGTGCCCCAGTCGCCGGCCCAGACCTGGTCGGCGCGCTACGGCGATTGCAAGGCCAAGACGTTGTTGCTGCTCGCGATGCTCCGCGCGCTCGGCGTCGAAGCCGAGGCGGTGGTGGTGAACACCGAACTGGGCGATCTGATCCCGCAGCGTTTGCCGATGCCCGGCGCTTTCAACCATGTGCTGGTGCGCGCTACGATCGCCGGCGAATCCTTGTGGCTCGACGGCACCGGCGGCGGCTCGCGGCGCGAGGATCTCGGCGATGTCCCACCGTTCCGCCATGCGCTGCCGTTGCGCGAGGCGGGTAGCGGGCTGATCGAGATGCCGATGCGGCCGAACGCGCGGCCGATCACCGATGCCGAAGTCGAGCTGGACGGCCGCGCGGGCGTTCTCTTCCCGATGCCCTACACCGTGCGGGTTGCCGTGCGGGGCGCGCAGGCGGAGGTGCTGCGCGTGGTCGCCGCGCAGGCCGGCAAGGACGAACTCGATCAGGGAATCGACGCCATCGTTGGCAGCTTCCTGAACGAGCCCGAGACCGTGGAGCGCAGTTTCAAATATGACGAGGCCAGCGCCACCGCAGTGGTGACGGCGGCGGGCATCACCTATCCCGACTGGTCGAAGGAAAATGGCCGCTACCGGCTGGCGCTGGACAGTGCCGTCTCGAGCATCGGCTTCTCGCCCGATCGCGCACGGCCGGCATGGCGCGAGATCCCGGTGAGCAGCGGCGGCTATGCCGACACGCGCGTGCGCACCCGGATCCGCCTGCCCGGCGACGGCGTCGGCTTCGACACCGAAGGCGACCGGACGCTGCCGGCAACCTTGGCCGGCGTGGCGCTCCAGCGGAGCGTGACGCTGAAGGACGGCTGGCTGACGCTCGACGACCGCTCGGTCACCGGCATCGCCGAAGTGCTGCCGGCGGACATCCCGGCGACGCGGGCGCAAGTGGCGCAGGCCAGGGGACGGCTGCTCAAGGCGATCGCGCCGAAGGAGACGCCGCCGCTGTTCCTGCAAGTGGAGGTGGCGCGGCGCAGCAAGGCGCTCGATCCGATCCTTGCGGTCTACGCCAGACAGATCGCCCAGCACCCGGACAAAGCGGAGAGCTTCGGCGATCGCGCGTGGTTCCTCGACCGCATCTATGATCGCAAGGGCGCGATTGCGGATCTGACCAAAGCGATCGCGCTCGAACCGACGGTCGAACGCTATTTGTGGCGCTCGCGGCTCTATTCGGCCCTGAAGGACGACGCCCACGCGATGACCGACGCGCGTGCGGCGCTCGAGATCGATCCGGGTTCCGCGTCGGCGGTCGGGCGGGTGGCGGCGCTGCTCGCCGAACAGGGCAAGCGCGACGAGGCGCTGGCGATGCTCGCCGAGCGGGCCGATCAGGGCGGCGACGAGAAGAACAACTATGTGAGCAGCCAGGCGACTCTGCTCAGCGACGGCGGGCGCGTCGACGAAGGCCTTGCGTTGCTCGACACGATGATCGCGGCGTCGCCGGGCAAGGCCGATCTGCTCAATTCGCGTTGCTGGCTGAAGGCCACGGGCAATGTTGCGCTCGATACCGCGCTGAAGGATTGTTCCAAGGCGATCGAGCTGGCCGAGAGCCCCGCCTCGATCCTCGACAGCCGCGGTCTGGTCTATTTCCGGCTCGGGCGGATGGGCGATGCGCTGGCCGATTTCGACGCGGCGCTGGAGCAGGTGCCCGACATGGCTGCCAGTCTCTATATGCGCGGCGTGATCCGCAAGCGGGCGGGCACCGCAGGCGGCGATGCCGATCTCGCCGCTGCCCGGATGATCGCGCCGAGGATCGACGAGGATTATGCCCGCTACGGGATCAAGCCGTGAACCCGGTTGGGAGTTTATTCACTCCGCCGCGCTAGGGGAGCAGCATGCCGACGCGTGTGTTCCTGACTGTCGATACCGAGCTGATGTGGCGCCATCACTGCGCCGGGCTCGATGCCGCGACGATCGTCCAGCGCTCGCTCGAGCCGGCGGGAGTCGGTGTCGGCTGGCAGCTGGCGCAGCTGGCGGAGCACGGATTGAAGGCGTGCTTCTTCGTCGATCCGATGCCGGCACTCGTATATGGGCTCGACCCGATAAAGCGCGTGGTGGGATCGATCCTTGCGGCGGGACAGGAAGTGCAACTGCACCTCCACCCCAACTGGACCGGCGCGCAAGCGGACGACCGCGGCGCGGCTTATGGCCCATTCGAACTGATCGACTATAGCCTTGCCGAGCAGCGCGATCTGATCGCTGGCGCGGCGGACATGCTGATCGCGGCCGGCGCGCCCGATCCGGTCGCGTTCCGATCGGGCTCCTATTCGGCGAGCGACGACACGCTGGCCGCGCTGGCGCAGCTCGATTTCGTCTATGATTCGAGCCACAACGGCTCCGAGCATCCCTGGCCGAGCGCGATCAGCCTCGACCCGCGGCAGATCGCGCCCGTTCGGCATCGCGGAGTGGTCGAAGTGCCGGTGACGCTGATCGAGGATCAGAAGGGGCATCTCCGTCACTTCCAGATTTGCGCGCTGTCTTCGATCGAGATGCGGGCGGCGCTCGATCACGCGGTGCGCGAGAACCATGCGGCCGTGACGATCGTCAGTCACGGCTTCGAGCTCGCTAACCGCGCGGGGACGCGGGCCAATGCTGTCCACGTCCGGCGTTTCGAGGCCTTGTGCCGGATGTTGGCCGAGCGTCGCGAAATGCTCGACACGGCGCATTTCGGTGACCGGCCGGAAATGGCGCTGGACCAGGCGGATGTGCCACTCGCGCCGAGCGTGTTGCGCACCCGGCTGCGGCAGGCCGAGCAGCTCTGGTCCAACTGGATCGAGGAACGCGCCGCATGAATGCCGTGCGCGAGATCGCGGCCGCGCCCCGGCCGGTGCGGCTCAAGTTCGAGATCGGCGCGCGTACGCTGCTGAGCGTGCCGCGCGCGCTGGTCCGCGTGCCGCTGACTCTCGCCGAGGCGCGCAGTGGGATCGCGCCAGTGTTGCCACCGATCCAGGACGATGCCGATGGCTATCTGGTGACTTCGCTTCCGGAAGCACAGATGGCCGCGCTGATCGCCGGTTCGGGCACGATGCTGCCCTTCGTGCGCCAGCATTACACGCGCTATTTTCTCGATTTCGCCGGGGATTATGACGGCTGGTTCGCCAGCCTGTCGTCGAACGCCCGGCAGGGATTGCGGCGCAAGGCGAAGAAGATCGCGACTGCCTCCGGCGGCGCGATAGATGTTCGGCGCTTCCGCACCACCGCAGAGCTAGAGGTGTTCCATCCCGTGGCGCGGGCGATTTCGGCGACCACCTATCAGGAGCGGCTGCTCGGCTCGGGCCTTCCCGAGGGCACGGACTTTCTTCGCACGATGGGCACGCTCGCCGCGGCGGACGAGGTTCGCGCGTGGCTGCTCTACATTGCGGGTGAGCCTGCCGCCTATCTCTATTGCCCGATCCATGGCGACACGGTGATCTACGCCTATGTCGGGCACGACCCGAAGTTCAACGACTGGTCTCCTGGCGCGGTGCTTCAGCTCGAGGCGATGCAGGATTTGTTCGGTGAGAACCGCTTCACTGCGTTCGACTTCACCGAAGGCGAAGGCCAGCACAAGCGCCAGTTCGCCACCGGCGGAGTGGAATGCGTGGACCTGCTGTTGCTGCGGCCGACCGTGGCGAACCGCGCGACCATGGCTGCGTTGGGCGGGTTCAACGGCGCGGTGGCGCTGGCCAAGCGGGTGGTGAACAAAGCGGGTCTCGCCGGCATGGCGAAGAAGTTGCGGCGGGGCGCCTGACTGGCTTGTCACCCCGGGGCAAGGCCGGGGTGACGGGTTGTGGTTGGAGGGGTAAGCCCTCCCCATGCATCTGCGCGCCGAAGCCATTCTCCTCAGCGTCCGCGCGCATGGCGAGCATGGCGCCGTCGTGCGGGCACTCACCGAAAGCGACGGGCTCCAGCCGGGCTATGTCCGCGGCGGACGATCGCGCGCGCTGCGGCCGGTGCTCCAGCCTTCGAACCTCGTGCTCGGCGAATGGCGGGCGCGGACCGAGGAGCAGCTGGCGGGGCTCACCGTCGAGCTGATCCACAGCCGCGCGCCTTTGTTCGGCGAGCCGCTGCCTGCCGCGGCGCTGCAATGGACGACGGCGCTCAGCGCGGCGGTGCTGCCCGACGCCCAGCCCTATCCGCGGCTCTATTCGGCGCTCGACGGAGTGCTGGCGGCAATTGAGGCGGCGCCGGCTGCGCGCGGCTGGGCGGTGGCTCTGGTGCGCTACGAATTGCTGCTGCTCGCCGAGCTCGGCTTCGGGCTCGATCTTGAGCGGTGCGTGGCGACCGGGCGCGACGACGATCTGGTCTTCGTAAGCCCGAAAAGCGGAGTTGCGGTGAGCCGGATCGGTGCTGTGGGCTATGAACGCCAGCTGCTGCGGCTGCCGCCGTTCCTGACCGCGGGCGGGGCGGCGGAATGGGACGATATCGTCGACGGGCTGCGCCTCACCGGCCACTTCCTCGAGCGCGATCTGCTGATCGGCAAGGGTGCGGAGATTCTCGCGGCGCGGTCGCGGCTGGTCGATCGGCTGATGCGGGCGGTTGCGTAACGGGGCATGGCTCGGCAAAGCGGCTGCGAATTCATTCTTGAGGAGCGGGAATGCCGCTGATTGCTGTTCTGCCCGGCGACGGGATCGGGCCCGAAGTCACCACCCAGGCGCGCCGCGTGCTCGAAGCGCTCGATCTCGGGCTGCAGTTCGAGGAGGCGCCGGTCGGCGGCGCGGGCTATCTCGCGGCGGGACGCCCGCTTCCGCCCGACACGCTGGCGCTGGCCAAGCGCGCCAATGCCGTGCTGTTCGGCGCGATCGGCGATCCGCGCTTCGAGGCGCTCGACCGGCATCTGCGTCCCGAGGCGGCGCTGCTCGGCATCCGGCGCGAGCTGGGGCTGTTCGCCAATATCCGCCCGGCGTCGTTGTTCCCCGGGCTGGAGGACGCATCGCCGCTCAAGCCCGAGGTGGTCGCCAATCTAGACATCGTCATCGTCCGCGAGCTGACCGGCGACGTCTATTTCGGCGAAAAGGGCCGGCGGACGAATGTCGAAGGACTGCGCCAGGGCTTCGACGTGATGACCTATAACGAGGCCGAGGTTGAGCGCATCGCCAAGGTCGGCTTCGAGATGGCGAAGCGGCGCAAGAAGAAGCTCTGCTCGGTCGACAAGGCCAATGTGCTCGAGACCTCGCAGCTGTGGCGCGACGTGGTCAACGAGATGAGCACGGACTATCCCGAAATCGAACTGACCCACATGTATGTCGACAATGCCGCGATGCAGCTGGTGCGGCGCCCGACCGCATTCGACGTGATCGTCACCGGCAATCTGTTCGGCGACATTCTTTCCGATCAGGCGAGCATGTGCGCGGGTTCGATCGGCATGCTGCCTTCGGCATCGCTGCGCGCGTGGAGCGGCGACAACGGCATGTACGAGCCGATCCACGGCAGCGCGCCCGACATCGCCGGACAGGGCAAGGCCAATCCGTGCGCGGCGATCCTGTCGGCGGCGCTGCTGCTGCGGCACAGTTTGAGCGACGAGGCCTCGGCGCAGCGGATCGAGAAGGCTGTCGGCGCGGCGCTCGCAAAAGGGGCGCGGACCGCCGATCTGGGCGGCAGCCTGAGCACCACCGAGATGGGCGACGCGGTGCTGCGGGAACTCGCGTGACGCCCGACCTGCTCGAGCTTGCAATCGTCATCCCGACGTTCAACGAGCGCGGCAATGTGGCCGTGCTCGTCGCCAAGCTCGATCAGGCGCTGACGGGCCGAAATTGGGAAGCGATCTTCGTTGACGATGACAGCCCCGACGGCACCGCGCAGGCGGCGCGCGAGCTGGGGCGAGTCGACAAGCGCGTGCGCGTGATCCAGCGGATCGGCCGGCGCGGCCTGTCCTCGGCGTGCATCGAGGGGATGTGCGCGACCGCCGCGCCGTTCGTCGCGGTGATCGACGGCGATCTGCAGCACGACGAGACGATCCTGCCGGCGATGCTCGATGCGCTGGAGAGCGACGACACGCTCGAGGTGGTAGTCGGCTCTCGCTTCGTGGCGGGCGGCGGCACCGGCGAATGGGATCGCGACCGCGTCGCCAAATCGGCCTTTGCGACGCGGCTGTCGCGGCAAGTGCTCAAGGCCGATCTCAGCGATCCGATGAGCGGCTTCTTCATGATACGCACGCAGATCGTCCGCGATCTCGTGCCGACCTTGTCGGGGATCGGCTTCAAGATCCTGCTCGACATCATGACCGCGGCGCCGCACCCGCTCAAGTTCCGCGAGCTGCCCTACACTTTCCGCATCCGTACCGAAGGCGAGAGCAAGCTCGATCACGTCGTCGCGATGGAATATCTGATCGCGCTCTACGACCGGATGTTCGGCAAGGTCGTGCCGGTGCGCTTCGCGATGTTCTCGGCGATCGGCGCACTGGGGGCGGCGGTGCATTTCGTCGTGCTCGGGCTGCTGTTCCGCGGGCTCGACTGGCCGTTCGTCACCGGGACGATCGTCGCGACGATCGTGGCGATGACCTTCAATTTCTTCCTCAACAACACGCTCACCTACCGCGAGCAGAGGCTCAAGGGCGCCCGGGCGCTGATCGGCGGCTGGGTGAGCTTCTGCCTCGTCTGTGTGGTCGGCGCGGCGGCGAATGTCGGCGTTTCGGCGTTTCTGCACAACGTCCAGCATGGCGACTGGCGGCTGTCGGCACTGGCGGGAATCGCCGTGGCGGCGGTGTGGAATTTCGCGCTGTCGTCGCGTTTCACGTGGGGGCGGTATTGAAGGCTCTCTCTCCCCTTGTGGGAGAGGGAGGGAGCCGATGAAATCAGCGGAAGGGTGAGGAGGTGTGTCGCAATGGACGTCCCCTCATCCCTCCCACGCCTTCGGCGCGGCCCCCTTCCTTCTCCCACAAGGGGAGAAGGAGTTAGGGTCACCGCCAGCTGGCGAACCACATCCAGCGGGTGAAGCCCTGATCGTTCTGCAGCGGCGACGCGGCGAGGATCGGGTAGAAATAGACGAACATCGCGAGGGCGGCGAAGACGAACCATTCCTCGCGGCCCTTGCCCCGGCCGCGGTCGAAATGGTGGAAAGCGGCTGCCAGCGCGAGGCACAGGAAGATCGCCGAGAGGTGGTAATAATAATAGAAGCCGAGCGACTTGGGGATGACGACATAGATGCCGAGGCTGGCGATCCAGAGGAGCGCCAATGCCAGCGGACGGTGCGCCTTCTCGCGGAACCCTGCCCATAGGCAGGCGAGGACGGCGAGCAACCCGCCCCACATGATCACCGGATTGCCGATCAGCAGCACGCCGCGCTGGGCGCCCTCGTCCCATTCATAGAAATACCAGATCGGCCGGAGCATCAGCGGCCAGCTCCACCAGTCGGATTGATAGGTGTGCCTTTGAAGCACTTGTGTCTGGAGCGCGTACATCTCCTGCTGAAGCGGGATCAGCCCGGCGAGGGTGAGCGGATCGCGTGCGTAGAAGAAGGCGGGCAGGAAGGTGAGGAAATAAGTGGCAATGCTCACCACTCCGAGAAGCATCAAGCCCGGGAAGGTGGCCAGGCCCGGCCAGTGCGGCTGGTTTTTGCCGGAGAATGCCGACGACAAGGGACGCCGCGCGACGCGGGCATCGCGCAGCCGGGTGACGAGGAAGGCGCACCCGGCCAGCGCGACATAGGGGATCGCCGCCCATTTTGTTCCGACCGCCAGCCCCAGCAGCACGCCCGCGCCGACCCAGCGGCGCGTCACTTGCCCCGACGCGCCCTTCGCCGCCCAGAGCATCACCACCATCGCCCAGAGCAGGAAGGCGCCGAGGAAGATGTCGAGCATCGCGGTGCGCGCCTGGACGTAGACGCTCTGGTTCAATGCGGTGAGCACCGCCCCGACGAGCGCGGCGCGCATCGAGCCGAGCAGGAGCCAGAGAAAGGCGAAGGCGCCGAGCACGGTGGCCGTGCCGGCAAACGAGGTAAGGGCGCGCCAGCCGATCGGATTGTCGCCGAACAGCACGATGCCGGCGCCGATCAATTCCTTGCCGACTAGGGGATGCTCGACATTGCGCGGGCCTTCGAGATCGAGCAGCGTCTGGGCGGCGGGGACGTAATGAACCTCGTCGAACATGATCCGGCTCGGCCGGTCGAGATGGACGCTGAAGAGCGTTTGCGCGGCGATGCCGAGCAGCAATGCAACAAGGTACGGGCGGGTGCGGAGAGCCTTGAGGCGGTCGAGCATAGGTGCGGGTGGTAGCGGTTTGCTTCCTTCCCTAAAAGGGAGCGCGTTGTGCCTGTCCGATGGTCACCTCACCCTTCCGCCGCCCGGCGCAGCCGGGTGGGAGGGTGAGAGTGACTTGCGTTGCGGAGGTTGACGCGGGGCGCCTCCCCCCTGCAAAGCAAAATCATGAAGCGTAATACCGGACAGGACCGTAGCGTCACACGCAACTGGAAGCCCGCAACGCAGGCGATCCGCGGCGGAACGATGCGATCCGGGTTCGGCGAGACCAGCGAAGCGCTCTTCCTGACTTCGGGCTATGCCTATGACTGCGCTGGCGACGCCGCGGCGCGGTTCGCCGGCGAGCAGCAGGGCATGACCTATTCGCGATTGCAGAACCCGACGGTGCAGATGCTCGAGGAGCGGATTGCCTTGCTCGAAGGCGCCGAGGCGTGCCGGACGATGGCATCGGGAATGGCGGCGATGACGGCGGCTCTGCTCTGCCAGTTGGAGACGGGCGATCATCTGGTCGGGGGGCGCGCGGCGTTCGGTTCGTGCCGCTGGCTGACCGACACCTTGCTTCCCAAGTTCGGCATCGAGACGACGATCGTCGACGCGCGCGACGCGCAGCAATTCGAGGACGCGATCCGGCCGAACACCAAGGTGTTCTTCTTCGAGACTCCGGCCAACCCGACGATGGACGTAGTCGATCTCGAAGCGGTGTGCGGAATCGCCAGGAAGCACGGCATCACCAGCGTGGTCGACAATGCCTTCGCCACGCCCGCGCTCCAGCGCCCGCTGGAATTCGGTGCGGACGTGGTCGCCTATTCGGCTACCAAGATGATGGACGGGCAGGGGCGCGTGCTCGCCGGCGCGGTCACCGGCAACGAGAAGTTCATCAACGAGACCTTGCTCGCCTTCACTCGCAATACCGGGCCGACGCTGAGCCCGTTCAATGCCTGGGTGGTGCTCAAGGGGCTTGAGACGCTCGACCTGCGCATCCGGCGGCAGAGCGCCAATGCGCTCACGGTCGGGCGTTTCCTCGAAGGGCGGGTGCCGCGGATCAACTTCCCGGCGCTGCCGAGCCATCCGCAGCACAATCTGTTCACTCGGCAGATGGACGATGCCGGCCCGATCTTCTCGTTCGAGGTCGAGGGCCGCCGCCAGGCGCATGCCTTGCTCGACGCGCTCGAACTGATCGACATCTCGAACAATATCGGCGACTCCCGCTCGCTGATGACGCATCCTTCGTCGACCACCCATGCGGGTGTCTCCGAGGAGAAGAGGATCGAGATGGGAGTGACCGAAGGCATGCTGCGTCTCAACGTGGGCCTCGAGGATCCTGAGGATCTGATCGCCGATCTCGATCAGGCGCTGGGCCGGGCCGGCCTGTGAGCGATGCGGTGATGAAGGCGCTGTTCACCGACGAGGCCGAGACCCGCGGCATCGTGGTGCGCGTCTCCGTCTCGTATCTGCCCGAACAATCCGAGCCGCAGCGCGGGCGGTGGTTCTGGGCCTATCATATCCGCATCGAGAACAAGGGTCCGTTCACCGTACAATTGCTCACCCGGCATTGGGTGATCACCGACGGGCGCGGCGCGCGGCACAGCGTCGAAGGCGAAGGCGTGGTCGGCGAGCAGCCGATGATCGAGCCGGGCGCGAGTTTCGACTATGTCTCGGGTTGCCCGCTGTCGACGCCGACCGGGTACATGCAGGGCAGCTATCACATGATCGGTGAGGACGGCGCCGCCTTTGACGTGGCGATCCCGAAATTTGCGCTGACCGCGCCGGCGGTGACGGGGTGACAAATATCGATCGTCATCCCGGCGGAAGCCGGGATCGCGTGCGGCAAGCGCGCGCCATGCGGCATCAGACCCCGGCCTTCGCCGGGGTGACGGTCGATGGAGCGGGGCAGGTATGAAGCGCACCCACCTCCCTCTCAACGGCCTGCGCGTGCTCGACGCGGCGGCGCGGCATTTGTCGTTCACCCGCGCTGCCGACGAACTGGCAGTGACTCCCGCTGCCGTCGGGCAGCAGATCCGCGCGCTCGAGGATACTTTGGGCGTGGTGCTGTTCCGTCGCACCACCAAGGGGCTGGAGCTGACGCCCGAGGCCGAGGCCGGGCTGGTCGCGCTGCGCGCCGGGTTCCTCCAGTTCGAGGAATCGGTGCGGGCGATGCAGGCGGGACAATCGTCCAAGTCGCTGACCATCGCCGCGCCGCGCGATCTGACCGCCAAATGGCTGATGCCGCGGCTCGCCGAGATCGCGCGGGGCGATAGCGAACTGCGCTTCATGCTGGTGCCCGCCGACGAGGCGATCGACTTCACCGAAGCCAATCTCGACCTCGCGATCCGCTGGGGCGAAGGCCCTGGCGAACATGAGGGCGAAGCGCTGGAGAGCGACGGCATGGTCACGGTCGAGCGGCCGGGCGGTGGCACCGACACGCCGATCGCATGGGCGGGCTGCCTTGCCGAGGATGCGGGATCGCTGGTGCGGGTCGCCGATGCCGGGCTTGCGCTCGACGCGGCGGCCGAGGGGCTGGGGCGCGCGACTGTGCCCGAGCTCATCGCGCGCGCCGACCTTGCGGCTGGCCGGGTCGTGGCGGTGGGCGCGCCCAAATCGTCGCGGCTCGGCTATTGGCTGGTCGCGCCGTTGCCGCAATGGCGCCAGAAGAAGGTCAAGACTTTGGTCGACGCGCTGGCGACGTGACGCCGCGCGAGACGCCCGTGCTGGAAAGCGCGCGGCTTCGCCTGCGCCCCGGCGTTGCGGCGGACGCCGAGGCGCTGCACCCCGCTTTTGCCGATCACGAGATGATGCGCTGGTGGTCGAACGCACCGCACGATTCGATCGCGCAGACCCGCGCCGATCTGGCCCAGCGAGCGCCCGAATGGCGGCGCTGGATCATCACGCTGAAAGACGACGATCGGGCGATCGGCTTCGTCGCCGCGGGCGAGAAGCGGCAGGGCAATGTCAGCGAGGTCGGCTATCTGCTGCGCCGCGAATATTGGGGAACCGGCATCGCCGCCGAAGCGGTGACACGCGTGATCGACCAGCTCTTCGCCGAGGGGCAACGGCGCGTGTTCGCCGACACCGACCCGGACAATATTCCCTCCCGGCGCCTGCTCGAACGGCTGGGCTTCCGGCTGGAGGGCGTGCTGCGCGGCGAATGGGAAACCCATATCGGGGTGCGCGATACCACGCTCTATGGCCTGCTGTGCGACGAATGGCGTGGCGCCGCCTGACCTGAAGGATCCGGCGCAGAGCGCTGCCTATCGGCGCGAGCTGGGCGGCGTGGCGCTGCGGATGCGGCGCTGGGGGATCGGGATATCGCTGGCCGGGGCGCTGCTCGTGCTGGCGTATCGGCGGGGTTTCGCGGTGCCGCTCTGGGCCGGCGCGGGGGTGCTCGGCATCGGCGTGCTGGTGCTGATCGCGGCGATCTCGACACGCGCGACCTACCACCGGCTACGGATGCGCGGATAGCCGGGGCTCGGTCTACGGCCTCGGCGCGACAAGCTCGGCGGCGCGGGCGATCAGGCTGGCGAAGCGCGCCTCGTTCACCGCCTGCGCTGGATCGTTCCAGCTGGCGGTGAGCACGTACCAGTCGCCGGCCCTGGCCTGGAGCAGCAGCGTCATGTTCATCACGCCCGGCTCGGATCCCCCCTTATAGCCGACCCATTGCCACTTGCCTGCCACTGTGGGGGAAATGCCCGGGTTCTTCGACAGCATTGCGCGGGCATCGGCGCCTTTGGGGCCTTCGGTGTTGCGACGCAACCAGTCCATCACGCGCACGAGGTCGGCGGGCGACAAAAACCATTCGAGCGTATCGATCCGCACCGGCTTGCCGTCGCGAAACAAGGTGGGGCGGATCATCAGCGCCGGCAGATTGGTGACTTCGCCGTCCAGCATCCGGCGGCGGCCGGCTTCGTCCTGTGCGAGATAGCGGCCGGCGAGGTCGTTCGCCTCGATGCCTTTGAGCTTGAACGCCTCCATCGTCGACAGGAAGGGGCGGTTGCGCGCCGGATCCGCGACACCGACGACCGGCAGCATCGCCTCGACCTTGTCGCGGCCGAGCGCGCTCAGGAGGATATCGGTCGCGCTGTTGTCGCTGATCGATATCATCTGCGTCGCGAGTTCGCGCAAGGAGACCTGCGTGCCCTTGGGCTTCAGGTTGTAGCCGCCACCGGGGAGCATGGATCCGTCGAGGGTGATCATGTCGTCCCATTTGCGCTCGCCGGCATTGGTGGCGCGGACGAGCTCGGCAAGGAGGATCAGCTTGAACGCCGAGCCGATCGCGAAGGGGCGGTCGCCCTGATGCGCAGCGACAGGTTCGGGCGCGCCGCGGCCGAGCCGCGCCAGCGTGTATCCGGTGATGCCGTGCAATTGATCGAGCGCCGCCGTCACCTCGGTCAGCGTGGTTTCGCGGGCGCCGATTTCCCGGATCAACAATCCCGATACGCGATGCGGCGCTTCGGGCTCGACAGCGATCTGGAACGTGACGGTCGCATCGCGATAGCCGACTCGCACCGTGGCCGAATGGGCATCGTTGGCGACGCTGCTGTCGATGCCCCGCACCGGCCCGTTGGCGGTGAGCAGCTGCGCGGTGGTCGCCTCAAACTGCGCCTTGGGGACGTTGGCCTGGAAGCCGGGCGCGAAGAAGCTCTCATAGCTTCCGCTGCCGGACAGAAGTGGAACCAGCTCGCGCACCCGCGCCTCCAGCGCGGGAGAAGGCGTTGGAGGCGCGGGTTGCTGTGGCTGTGGCTGCGTCTGTGCGGCGAGCGGGGACGCCAGCGCGAGCAGCAGCAACGCGAAAAGGCGGCGGTCCATACGGTGTTTCCTTATGTACCGCGGCGCCGCTCAGGGCGTTCCGACGGGCGGCTGGCCGGGAACGGCCCGCGGCGGCGCATCGTCGGTCAGGTCGAGTGACCTGATGCGGCCGCTCGCGGCGCGCTGGCGCAGGCGCGAGCCGGTCGGATCATACACATCATAGACCATGGTGAACCGTTCGATACGGGTCATGCCGTCCGCACCACCCGCGAGCTTGAACGGCGCGTAGCGGCGCAGGGCGAGGTTCTCGTGCACCTTCTTCGGCCAGCGCCCCTCGAAATGCGGCGATTCGCGCACCGTCTCGACGTCGTTCACCGTTCCGTCCGCCGCGATCCGGTAGCGCACGTCGATCCATTCGGGCGTCCTGTTGATGTTCTTGGGCGCCTGGATCCGGCCGTCTTCATGGCCGCTGACGCGATCGAGGCGGAGTGGTGGGGCGAACACCAGCACCGGGCGGTCGAGTTCCTGGCCCTTGAAAGCGGTGAGCGCGGTGTCGAGCGCCTGCTTGTCGCCGCGCTCGGACAGCAGGCGCGCCCGCAGCAGCCTGGCGGCGAAGCGGAACTCGGCGAGTTCCGGCTCGGTGGTCTGCTCTATCGCCTTGATCCGCTGCTCGGTGCCTTCGCGATAGGCCGGGTTCGAATAGCTGGCGGCGCCGTAGAGCACGGCTTCGCGCAGCATCGCGAAGCCCATCACCGCGGGCTGCCCGGCCTCGCGGGCCTGTTTGGCGACCTTGGTGTAGACATCGATCGCGGCGCGGAAGCGGCCCTGCTTGCCGAACTGGTCGCCGACCATGAGCCGCTGCATCAGCACACGCGAATCGCCTTTCTCGAGTCCGGCCTTCAAGGCGTCGAGCGCGTCGATCTGGAGGATGCGCCCGACATTCTGATAGCCATGATGTTCGCTCAGCCGGCCATAAGCGCGGGTGAGGTCGGCGACTTCGACCGGCAGGGTTGCGGCATAGCGCGCATTGCGGCCACGCGCGGCGGCGAGCGTCTGGCGGGCCTCGGTATAATATCCGGCGACGAACTGGTTCTCGGCATGCGCGAGGCTCGCATCGATGTCCTCGCGCGGCGGGCATTTGCGCGCGAGGCAATCTTTCAGGTCCGCTTCGGTTTTCGACAGCGGCGTGCCGGTGACGACGATCGTCTGGTCCGAAGGGCCGTCGCCCTGCGCGCACGCCGGAAAGGCCGCCAGCGCCAGCAACGCCGTGAAACCGCTACGCAAGAGCATGTCCGTTCCCCTGATGCGCCGAAGTATATGAAGACACCGCAACTCGCGGCGATGCTATCATTCACCGGCCGCGCGTCAACGGCGCGATCACGCGTCGATGACTTCCCCGTCGAGCCGCGCGGCATTTTCCTGGATGAAGGCGAAGCGGTGTGCGGGGTTGTTGCCCATCAGCCGGTCGACGAGGTCCTTCACGCCCGCGCGCTCCTCATATTCCTGTGGCAGCGTGACGCGCAGCATCCCGCGCGTCCTGGGGTCCATCGTGGTTTCCTTGAGCTGGTTCGGGTTCATCTCGCCGAGCCCCTTGAAGCGGCTGACCTCGACCTTTTTGCCCTTGAACGCGCCCTCCTCGATCTCGAGCCGGTGCGCGTCGTCGCGAGCGTAGAGGCTCTTCGAGCCGACGGTCAGGCGATAGAGCGGCGGCTGGGCGAGATAGAGATGCCCGCGCCGGACGATGTCGGGCATTTCCTGGAAGAAGAAGGTCATCAACAACGTGGCGATGTGCGCGCCGTCGACATCGGCGTCGGTCATGATGACGATGCGTTCGTAGCGCAGATTGGCCGGGTCGCAATCCTTCCGCGTGCCGCAGCCCATTGCGAGGATCAGGTCGGCGATTTCCTGATTGGCGAGGATCTTGGCCGAGGTCGCGCTGGCGACGTTGAGGATCTTGCCGCGGATCGGCAGGATCGCCTGGGTCTTGCGGTCGCGCGCCTGCTTGGCCGAGCCGCCGGCCGAATCGCCTTCGACGATGAACAATTCGGTGCCTTCGGGGCTGTCGGCGGCGCAATCGGTGAGCTTGCCGGGAAGGCGGAGCTTTCGCGATGACGTCGCGGTCTTGCGCTTGACCTCGCGCTCCTGCTTGCGGCGCAGGCGATCGTCCATGCGGTCGATCACATAAGCGAGCAACGCCTTGCCGCGGTCCATATGGTCCGACAGGAAATGGTCGAAATGGTCGCGGACGGCGCGCTCGACCAGTGCGGTGGCCTCGGGCGACGTGAGGCGGTCCTTGGTCTGCGACTGGAATTGCGGCTCGCGAATGAACACCGAGAGCATCAGCTCGGAGCCGGTCATCACATCGTCGGCAGTGATGTCCTTGGCCTTTTTCTGGCCGACCAGCTCGCCGAACGCGCGGATGCCGCGGGTGAGGGCTTGGCGCAGGCCCTGTTCGTGGCTGCCGCCGTCCGGCGTGGGGATGGTGTTGCAATACCAGCTGTAGCTGCCGTCGCTCCACAGCGGCCAGGCGACCGCCCATTCGACGCGGCCCTGATCCTCGCCGGGGAAATCCTGCTGGCCGATGAAGAATTCGGAGGTCGCGCATTCGCGGCCGGCGATCTGTTCCTTGAGGTGATCGCCGAGGCCGCCGGGGAATTGGAACACCGCTTCGGGCGGGGTCTCGTCGGAGAGCAGCGAGGGGTCGCATTTCCAGCGAATCTCGACGCCTGCGAAGAGATACGCCTTCGAGCGCGCGAGCTTGTAGAGCCGCGCGGGCTTGAACTGCATTTCGCCGAAGATCTCGGTGTCGGGGGTGAACGCCACCGAAGTGCCGCGCCGGTTGGGCGTTCCGCCGAGATGCTCGAGCGGTCCTAGCGTCTGGCCTTGGCTGAAGCGCTGACGATAGAGCTGCTTGTCGCGCGCCACTTCGATGACGGTGTCCACCGACAGCGCATTGACCACGCTGATGCCGACACCGTGCAGACCGCCGCTAGTGGCATAGGCCTTGCCGGAGAACTTGCCGCCCGAATGGAGCATCGAGAGGATCACTTCGAGTGCCGACTTGTCGGGGAATTTCGGGTGCGGATCGATCGGCATGCCGCGGCCATTGTCGACGATCGTCAGCCGATTGCCGGCGTCGAGTTCGATCTCGATGCGAGTGGCGTGGCCGGCGACCGCCTCGTCCATAGCATTGTCGAGCACTTCGGCGGCGAGATGATGGAGCGCGCGTTCGTCGGTGCCGCCGATATACATGCCGGGACGGCGCCGGACCGGCTCCAGCCCTTCGAGCACTTCGATCGAGGATGCGTCGTAGGTCCCCGATGGTACGCCCGGGGCGGCAAACAGGTCTTCAGCCATTTGCAGGGTATAGGGTCACGCTGAATTGCGGCGCAAGGCAAGGTTGCGTCGATCGCTGCGCCTGGCCTTCGTGCGGAGCGACGCGATTTCCCGAATCTCGCTCAGGATCGTCCCGATGCTGCGCGCTTCGGGCGCACGCGTGTCGCCGAGGTTCGACCATTCTCCGGGCTGCACATACATGAGGTTGTCCTCCTGTCGGCATCCCTAGCAGAAGGGTTCGCAGCGGAAAAGAACAAAAATAGAACACGACGGGGTTGCGCGTCGCGAGCGCTGTACGATCGCTTTGCTCGCGGGCGGCCGCATCAACTCGGCCCACCAAAGCAATCGCCCCGGAACCGGGTTCCGGGGCGATGCGAATTTCAGGACGAGATCAGCGCACCCGCGGGCCGCCGAAGGGCAGCGGGGGGGGGGGCGGCGATCGCGGCGCGGCAGCTGCGCCTGATAGGCATGGCCGCAATGCGCGACGCAATAGGGAAAGCCCGGGTTCACCTTGTCGCCGCAGAAATGGAAGTCGGGTTCGCCGGGATGGCCGAGCGGCCATTTGCAGATGCGATCGTTGAGATCGAGCAGGCTGGTCTTGCCCGCGATCGCGTCGCTCGGCTTGGCGGGAACCAGACGGCGCGGCGGCGCGGGGGCGATCGGCGGAGTCTGCTCGCCCGGATTCTGGCGCACGAAGCCGCCCGGACCGACCGAGCGGAGCACGGTGGCACCAGGTTCGCGCGGCTCGGGCGCAGTTGGCGCAGCCGCCGGCGCGGCAGCGCGAGGCGCCGGCTCGGCGGCAGGCGGCTGGGGTGCCGGCGCGGCGGGGGCGGGCGTTGGCGCTGCCGGCCTCGGCGCGGGCGCGGCGGCTTCCGCCTTGGGTTCGTTGGGCTTTACCGGCGAGGGGCGCGACTGGAGGCCCAGCCGGTGCGCTTTGCCGATCACGGCATTGCGCGACACGCCGCCGAGTTCCTCGGCAATCTGGGTGGCGGTCATGCCGCCGTCCCACATCTTCTTCAGCGTATCGATACGCTCTTCGGTCCAGCTCACTTCACTTCCTTCAACTTGCGGGCGGCGCGGGCAGCGTTTACGCGAACACGCGATGAGCAGCCACCCGGAAACAGGTCCCAAAACCGGCCCGATAACGAGCCATAGTCTCCCCGAGCCCGGCGTTCCGGTGATTCGCAACGTGAACTGGGGAGGACTGCGCACCCTCTATATCAAGGAGGTGCGCCGTTTCTTCAAGGTGCAGCTACAGACGGTGTGGGCACCGGCGGTCACGACCTTGCTGTTTCTGGTGATTTTCACCGTCGCGCTGGGCGGCGGTGGCCGTACGATCGCGCTGCAGGGGCGCAGCATTCACTTCGCCGACTTCATCGCCCCCGGGCTGATCGTGATGGCGATGCTCCAGAATGCCTTCGCCAATTCGAGCTTCTCGCTGCTGGTCGGCAAGATCCAGGGGACGATCGTCGATTATCTGATGCCGCCGCTGTCGACCGGCGAGTTGCTCGCGGGCCTGTGCGGCGGTGCCGTGACGCGGGCATTCTGCGTCGGCGGCGCGGTGTGGCTGGCGATGGTGTTCTGGCCGGGGGTGAACATCATTCCCCAGCATTTATGGGCGGTTTTGTGGTTCGGCTTCCTCGGCGCATTGTTCCTGTCGCTGCTGGGCGTGCTGACCTCGATCTGGGCGGAAAAGTTCGATCACGCCGCGGCGGTGACCAATTTCGTCGTGGCGCCGCTGTCGCTGCTCTCGGGCACCTTCTACTCGGTCGACAAATTGTCGCCGGTTTTCCAGACGATCAGCCATCTCAATCCGTTCTTCTACATCATCTCGGGTTTCCGTTACGGCTTTCTCGGAGTCGCGGACTCGCCGATCCTGACCGGCAGCGGAATCATCCTCGCGCTCGACGCGGTGCTGGGGCTGGTCTGCTACACGCTGCTGCGCAAGGGCTGGAACCTCAAGAGCTAGACGACGCGGGCGTACCGCCTTCGTTGGCGGGCGTTTCGAAGCCCGCGGCCGAAGGGATGGTGAAGCAGAACGATGCGCCGCCGCCGGGGCGATTGGTCGCGGCCAGCATGCCGCCATGCGCCTCGACGATGCGCTTCGAGATGTTGAGACCGATGCCGAGCCCGGCAATCCCCCCCTTGCTCGAGGCGAAGCGCTCGCCCAGCCGCTCGGTGAAGCCCTCGGGAAGGCCGGGGCCGTTGTCGGTGATTTCTACCTCGACCATGTCATGGATCGCCCGCGCCCGGATCACGATCAGCGGCTCGCTGTCGCCCTGATCGCATGCCTCGAAGGCGTTGCGGACGAGGTTCACCAACACCTGCTGGATCTGGATCCGGTCGACATAGACCGCCGGCAGCGATGCGGGAATCTCGATGAGCAATGCATGGAGCTTGCGCGATCCGACGAGGAGCAGGTTGACGGCGTCGTTGACCACCTCGCCCAGTTCCTCGCGTCGCAACTCGACTTCACGGTGCGACAGGAAGCTTCTGAGCTTTCGGATGATGTCGCCGGCGCGCAGGATATGGACCGAAATCTCCCGCAGAAACTCGACGGCCCTGGCATGATCCTGCTGCTTCTCCAGCGCCATCGCGGCGGCGGAGGCATAATTGGAGGCGGCGGCGAGCGGCTGGTTGATCTCGTGCGCGATGTCGCCGGCGAGTTCGCCGAGCGCGTTCTGGTGCGACAGCTGCATGAGCTGCAGCCCGAGATCGGCGACCTGATCCTCGAGCGAGAAGCGCTCGGACAAGTCGCGGACGAAGGCGGCATGGACCACTTCGCCGTCCTGCCTTGCTGCTCCCACGCGCAGCTCGGCGGGAAATTCGCTGCCGTCGCTGCGGCGGCCAGTGGTGGTGACGACGCCGCTTTCCGACTTGCCGATGCCGGGGTCCTCGGCGAGCAGCGCGTCGAAATCAGGACTCCTGGCTGCAAACAGCGTCTCGATCCGGGTGCCGCACGCATCCGCTTCGGTGCAGTGCCAGAGCCGCTGGGCGGCGGCGCTGAAGGCGCGGATCACCCGGTCCTGGCCGGTCACGATGAGTGCGTCGGGAACCACGGTCAGAATCGAATCGAGCTCCGCCTGGCGCACCGCGATGCGCTTGTTCTGTTCGGTTGCGCGGACTGTGACGTGGACGAGCAGGATCACGACGACGAGCAGATTGGCGTCGGCGATGAAGTAATAGAGTTCGCTGTCGTCCAGCTTTCCCGCTTCACGCAGGCCGACGAGCACCAGGGTGGGCAGGATCGTCAGGACGATGATTGCCGGCGTGATTTTCTGGAGCGTGTGCCAAGGCGAATCGGTAAAGGGCTGGACCGGATCGGCGAAACGGCTCTGGACGATGATCGCCATCGATAGCAGCAGCGCGGGGACGCCGGAGAGGGCGGAGGGTCCGACGAAGCGCGGCCCGAGCGGAATCTGGTTAGTGAGCGTGAGAGCGACGAGCAGCAGAGTCGCCGCCAGAGTCGCGCTCGCCAACGGCGCCGCCCAGCGCCGCAGCGCGTCGCGCGGCGAGCTGAGCAGATAGAGCGCGATCACCGCCATCGTGACGGCCGACAGCGCCCCGAGCTGGGGGACGCCGCCATTGCGGACATGGAGCGTCACGATCTGATCGCCGAACAACAGCCCGCCGATGCCGAAATCGCCGGCGAAATAGTGTAGGAGCACCAGCGCCCCCAATGCCGCGGGAAGCAGCAGGAAGGCGCGCGCGGCGCGGCGGTGGCCGGCGAGCAGCACCAGGCCTCCGCCCACGATCAGAAGGAAGATGAAGCTGAGCAACGGTTGAAACGCGACAGCAGGGTTGCCGAGCCCGCGCAGCCACGGATTTTGCAGGCTCCATCCAAGCAGGATGGCCGCCGGCAATATGCCGGCGAGCCCGGTCAATACGAGGGCCAGCCTCGATCCCTTCTGCACGTGTCGGGTTCCCCTCGCTTCTTCCGTAATCCGCATGTCTTTCCGTTATCGCGACCAGAGGAAAGGCACAGGCCGGGGAAGCGGCAGTCACAAAACTTGTAAGACTGTGAAGGAGTTCCCGCGTTTTGCAAGCCGGCTCCCGCGCGGTCGCCATGGCCACGGGGCATGGGCTTTGCCGAAACGAATATTGACGCACCTGTGGCGCTGCCCCTAAACACTCGCTCCGGGCGGTCCGGTTGGCCGCCCTTTTGCGTTTCTGGAGCTTCGCCCAGCTTTTCT
This sequence comes from Sphingomonas psychrotolerans, assembly GCF_002796605.1. NCBI lineage: Bacteria > Pseudomonadati > Pseudomonadota > Alphaproteobacteria > Sphingomonadales > Sphingomonadaceae > Sphingomonas > Sphingomonas psychrotolerans. Next base: position 2,264,536 of record NZ_CP024923.1, on the reverse strand, counting down.
CGAGGAGGTACCGTTCCCATGCCGATCACTGCGCTCATGCCCGTTTACCCGCGGTGCGGTGTGCGGCCGGTGCGAGGCGAGGGCGTGTACCTCTATGGCGAGCGCGGGGAGCAATATCTCGACTTCGCCGCAGGGATCGCGGTCAATGCGCTGGGTCACGGCCATCCGCATCTGGTGAAGGCGATCGCCGATCAGGCGGCGACCCTGATGCACGTCTCCAACCTCTACGGATCGCCGCAGGGCGAGGCGCTGGCGCAGCGGATCATCGATGTCAGCTTCGCCGACACGGTGTTCTTCACCAATTCGGGGGTCGAGGCGATCGAGTGCGCGATCAAGACCGCGCGCCGCTATCATTATGTTGCCGGCAACCCGCAGCGGCACAAATTGATCACCTTCAAGAACGCGTTCCACGGCCGCTCGATCGGGGCGATCTCCGCCACTGACCAGCCCAAGATGCGCGACGGCTTCGAGCCGCTGCTGCCGGGCTTCGACTATGTGGCGTTCAACGACCTCGCAGGCGCGCTCGCCAAGATCGACGACGAGACCGCGGGCTTCCTCGTCGAGACGGTGCAGGGCGAGGGCGGGATGACCGCGGGCACGCCCGAATTCATCCAGGGACTCCGCAAGGCGTGCGACGAACACGGCCTGCTGCTGATCCTCGACGAGATCCAGTGCGGCTATGGCCGCACCGGCAAGATGTGGGCCTATGAGCATTACGGCATCACTCCCGACATCATGACGGTGGCCAAGGGCATCGGCGCGGGCTTCCCGCTCGGCGCGTGCCTCGCCACCGAGGAAGCCGCCAAGGGCATGGTGATCGGCACCCACGGCTCGACCTATGGCGGCAATCCGCTGGCGATGGCGGCGGGGCAGGCCGTGCTCGACGTGATGCTGGAAGACGGTTTTCTCGAGCATGTCGAGCAGATGGGCGATCGGCTGCGGCAGGCATTCGAGCAGATGATCCCCAACCACGATCATCTGTTCGAGGAGATCCGCGGCAAAGGCCTGATGCTCGGCATCAAGCTCAAGGAGCCGGCAGTGGCACGCGATTTCGTGGCGCATCTGCGCGACAATCACGGGCTGCTGACCGTGGCGGCGGGCGAGAACGTGTTCCGCGTGCTGCCGCCTTTGGTGATCGACGAGAGCCATGTCGCGGAGTGCGTCGAGCGGCTGAGCGCGGGCGCACGCAGCTACGCGCCGCCGAGCGATGATTAGGTCGATCAAATCCTCCCTCGCGCCGCGGGGGAGGGGGACTAGCGAAGCTGGTGGAGGGGGCCTCTCCGCGCGCGTTTCGCCTGAGGAGACACCCCCTCCGTCAGGCTGCGCCTGCCACCTCCCCCGCTTCGCGAGGGAGGATTTTTGACGATGCGCCATTTTCTCGATCTTTCGGACGCCGGGGGCGACGGCGTCGCCGCGATGCTGGCCGATGCGCTTCAGCGCAAGGCTACGCGCCAGGGCTGGCCCAAGGGCAGGCCGGACGCCGACGCGCCGCTCGCCGGCCATGTCCTCGCGATGATCTTCGAGAAGAACTCCACCCGCACCCGCGTGTCGTTCGACATGGCAATTCGTCAACTCGGCGGCACCAGCATCGTAATGGACGCTGGCAGCATGCAGCTCGGCCGCGGCGAGAGCATCGCCGACACTGCCCGCGTACTGTCGGGCTATGTCGACGCGATCATGATCCGCACCGACGATCACGCTAAAGTGGTCGAGATGGCGGAATATGCCAGCGTGCCGGTGATCAACGGGCTCACCGACGCCTCGCACCCATGCCAGATCATGGCCGATCTGCTGACGATCATCGAGAAGGGCAAGGCCCTCCCGGGACTCAAGCTGGCCTGGCTGGGCGACGGCAACAACGTCCTCGCCTCGATCATGGAGGCTGGCGGGCTGATGGGCTTCGACGTCGTCGCGGCCTGCCCGCAGGGCTTCCAGCCGAGCGACGAAGACATCGCGCGGGGCCGCGGGCGTGCGCGCGTCGTCGGCAGCGCGAAGGAGGCGGTCGAGAATGCCGACCTCGTCGTCACCGATACGTGGATATCGATGGGGCAGGCGCATGCCGAGACCAAACTCGCAGCGATGATGCCGTTCCAGGTCACCGAGGCGTTGATGGCCGAGGCGAAGCCCGATGCCGCGTTCCTGCATTGTCTGCCCGCGCATCGCGGCGAGGAAGTGGTCGATGCCGTCATCGACGGCCCGCAATCGCTGATCTGGCCCGAGGCCGAGAACCGGCTGCACGCGCAGAAGTCGGTCCTGCGCTGGTGCTTCGGCCAGATCGGCTGAGTTGAAGCCGGAGCGTCTGTTCCCATATTCCGTCATGCCAGCGGAAGCTGGCATCTCTCTCCACCGAGCTTGCGCTTGCGGCACGAGATCCCGGCCTTCGCCGGGATGACGAGGAATTTGACGTGAATACCATTGCCCCCACCGATCTCGACCGTGTCGTCGGTTTCACCATTCCCAGCCGTCACGCGCGCGGCCGCGTCGCGCGGCTCGGGCCGGTGCTCGACCAGATATTGTCGGCGCACGCTTATCCGCCGGTGATCGAGAAGCTGCTCGCCGAGGCGCTGACATTGACTGCCTTGCTCGGCGCGACGCTCAAGGGCGCACAAGGGCAGATGACGCTTCAGGCACAGGCGCCGGGGGCGATCGTCAATCTGCTGGTGTGCGATTACAAGGACGGCGAACTGCGCGGTTACGTCCAGTTCGATGCCGTGCGGCTGTCGCAGCTGGGCAAGAACCCGACGCTCAACGCATTGTGCGCCAAGGGCTATCTCGCGGTGACTTTCGATCAGGCGACGACCAAGGAGCGCTATCAGGGGATCGTGCCGCTCGACGCGCGCTCGATCGGCGCGGCGGCGGAGCAGTATTTCCTGCAGTCCGAGCAGATTCCCAGCCTGATCCGGTTGGGCACGCATCGCGACCGGCAGGGCAAGCTGATCGCCGGCGGCATCTTCCTGCAGCATCTGCCCGAGGGCGAGGTCGGGCGCGAGCGGCTGCACGTGCGGCTCGACCATCCCGAATGGCAGCATGTCGAGGCGCTGGCGACGACGATGGGCGCCGACGAACTCGCCGACGCGGGCATCCCGCTCGAGAATCTCGTCTGGCGGCTGTTCAACGAGGAGCCCGAGGTGCGGCTGCTGAGCGGCACCGAACTCTCGCGTGGCTGCCGCTGTGATACCTCCTATATCAGCCAGGTGCTCGCCAAGTTCCCTGCAGAGGAGCGCGCGGCGATGGCCGATGAAGATGGCGTGATCAGCGTCGATTGTGCGTTCTGCTCGACCAAGTTCCCGCTGAAGCTCACCGATTTTGTTTCACAACCGTTGTAATCGGGAGGTGGCTTTCCATATCTGCCTCCGGCCGCAGGCGCGGTATTCGTTGGGGCGCCGGATACTGCCGCGCGGTGTGGGGAGTTGTTATGGTGCTTAAGCGTTTGATGCTCGCGGCGGTGATTCTGTTCGGAACCGCGGGCGCGCCTGCCCGGCAAAGCGCGGCGCCGAATGCGCTGGGCGGGATCGAGCGGGGCCAGTGGCAGCTGCGAAGCGTCGACGGCAGCTTGCGCAAGCTTTGCGTCGCCAATCCCGCGATGCTGATCCAGATCGTTCACGGCAACGCCCAGTGCGAGCATTTCGTGATGGAGAACACGCAGCGCTCGGCTACGATCCGCTATACCTGCCCGAGCCACGGCCATGGCCGCACGACGATCTCGGTCGATACCCCGCGCGTGATCAACCTCGAGACCCAGGGCGTCGCGAACGGCGCGCCTTTCGCGGAGCGGTTCGAAGGGCGGCGGATCGGCCCCTGCAGCTGAAATAGCGCTTACGCTTCGTTAACCTTGCTCGTTTAGAAAGGACCTCGCTCCTTCCTGGAGCATTTCCTCTCTGGCAAATTTCCCAACTGGGCCGCTTTACCGCGGCCCATTTTGCGTCGGGCGGCGAAAGCGGCTAGCGGCGGGATCATGACCGACAGCGTTGCAGTTGCCCTGATTTCAGGCGGGTTGGATTCGATGATTGCGGCCGCGCGGGCGCGTGAGGACGGGCACCGGCTGCTCGCGCTTTCGATCGACTATAACCAGCGCCATCATGTCGAGCTCGCCGCCGCCCGCCGGATCGCGCAGACGCTGGGTGCCGAGCGGCACGTGGTGCTGCCGCTCGATCTGCGCGCGTTCGGGGGATCGGCGCTGACCGCCGAGATCGACGTTCCCAAGGACGGCGTCGGCGACGATATCCCGGTGACCTATGTGCCCGCGCGCAACACCATCTTCCTCAGCCTCGCGCTTGGCTGGGCCGAGGCCGCGGGCGCGCGCGACATCTATATCGGCGTCAACGCGCTCGATTATTCGGGCTATCCCGATTGCCGGCCCGAATTCATCCTTGGCTTCGAGAAACTCGCCGAGCTGGCCACCAAGGCGGGGGTGGAGGGTGAGCCCTTTCACATCCGCGCGCCGCTGCAGGACATGACCAAGGCGGATATCGTCCGCGAGGGAATGCGGCTGGGACTCGATCTGGGGATGAGCTGGTCGTGCTACGATCCCGCACCCGGCAGCCTGCACTGCGGCTTGTGCGACAGCTGCCGCCTGCGCGCGAAGGGCTTCGAGGAGGCCGGCGTTCCCGATCCGACGCGCTACGCGACGATTCTATGAGCTATGCGGTCAAGGAGATGTTCCTCACGCTCCAGGGCGAGGGCGTGAATGCCGGCGCGCGCGCGGTGTTCGTCCGGTTCGCCGGCTGCAACCTCTGGTCGGGTCGCGAGCAGGATCGCGCCGCCGCGGTCTGCAGCTTCTGTGACACCGACTTCGTCGGCACCGATGGGCTGGGGGGCGGCAAGTTCGCCGATGCGGAGGCGCTGGCCGAGACCGTCGTCGGGCATTGGGGACCCGATCAGGCGCGGCGCTTCGTGGTGCTCACCGGCGGCGAGCCGATGCTCCAGATCGACGACGCATTGGTCGACGCGCTACACGCCCGCGGTTTCCGTATCGCAATCGAGAGCAACGGCACCTTGCCGGCGCATCCCGGGATCGACTGGGTGTGTATCAGTCCCAAGGCGGGAAGCGAAGTGGTGCAGCGCGCGGGCGACGAGCTCAAGCTGGTCTGGCCGCAGCCGGGGACCGATGTCGAGGCGATCGAGGCATGGGACTTCGCCCATTTCCTCGTCCAGCCGATGGACGATGCCGAGGGCGAGGCCAATATCCGCGCGGCCGTGGCGATGGCGATGGCGCGACCGCGCTGGCGGCTGTCGCTTCAGACGCACAAGCTGCTGGGACTGCGCTGAGGCGTAGGCCGCGGGCGGCGGACGTCTCCCTCTCCCACAAGAAGAGGGAGAAGAGGAGCGCCTGCTACCGAGGTTGTTGCCGCCGTGTGGCTGCCGACTTTAGCGGGTCGCCACGTGCAGGGCGCCGCACTTCTTTTTCTGATAGGTGCCCTTGCGCCAGCATTTGTCGTTGCCGAACGGCGGGAGCTGGGTGAAGCTCAACGCCTGATAGCTGATGCCGCGGCGGAACTGCTCGCCCCACGGGGCAAGACTGGCACGCAGCTCGCGTATCCGGTCCTGCGCCAGCTCGCCAAAAGTGCCGCGGCGCAGAAACAGCGCATCATGGCCGATTGTGGCGGCTGTCTGGCAGAATGAAAGCTGACCAGAGACGGTGGAAAAGCCCGAATAGACACGCGTGCCGAACTTGTCGAGTTCGGTTTGGCCGACCTTCTTGTTCTTGTTCACGCGTGTAAAATATTTCTCGAGCGTCACGTAAGATTCACGCAGTTCGACTTCGTGATCTTTGAGGATCGCATTGTAATTACCCAGCGTCAGCAACGTCGGTTCGAACTGGCATTGCAGCGCAGCGACGTTGAGCGCGGCGCGCAGATTCCACACCAAAGCGGCGCGGAGTTCGGCCGGAGTGGCGTCGGACAAAGCGGGGCCGGTCATGCCGGGCTCGGCGCCGGTTACACGGGCGCCCGAAAAGTCTCTCGATTTGAGGAAGAACTGCGCCGATGCCGGTACGGCGGCAAACAGGCCGGCCATCACGGCCACGACGGATACGATACGCGAAACGAGCATCACGCCCTCTTTTTGGCTGGTTGCACGGGTGGTTAAGGAGTTTTGACTCCGCGCCCAAGCTCTTTTTTCGCGGCCCCCTCCGCGCGCGGGCATTCCCCAATGGAAAAGGGCCGCCCGGTCGCCCGGACGGCCCCTTCAAACACGCTGACGCGCGATGATTACATCGCGTTGCCGACGGTGGTGTTCTCGGTGGTCGTCGTGGTGGTGTTCACCTCGGCGCCAGCGTTCTCGATCGGAGCGGCCGCGTCGATGTTGGTGACCATCGTGTCGGTCGTGGTGACGTTCTCGGTCGGCACGACTTCGGTGGTGTTCGTCACGTTGGTCGACGATTCGTTGCTGGTGCACGCCGAGGCCAGAAGGGCCGCGCCGGCGATCATCGAACCTGCAACGATCTTGGAAAGGACTGCACGCATGTAAAAGCTCCCTAGATAGTGGATTTGGACAGCGGATACGCCGTTAATAACCCAAACCGGACTGGACATTAGTCGGTTTAAGGCGAGCCCTCAAGACTCGATTTGACCTTCAGCCACTCAGAGCCTTCAAAAACGGCGAAAATGTGGCAGCCAGCGCCGAATCGAACTGGGTCGCAGTGATGGGCTTGCCGAGGGCGGCGGCGCTGGTGACGGGAAATTCGGCGATGCCGCAGGGCACGATCCCGGTGAAGTGATCGAGATCGGGCGAGAGGTTCACGGCGAAGCCGTGAAGCGTCACCCATTGCCGGATGCGCACGCCGATCGCGCCGATCTTGGCTTCCTTCCCGGTCTGGTCGAGCGTCCAGATGCCGATCCGGCCGGGCGCGCGGAACGCCGCGATGCCACATGCGTCCAGCGCGGCGATCACCCAGCCCTCGAGCGCGTGGACATAGCAGCGCACGTCGCGGCGGCGGTTGCGCAGGTCGAGCACGACATAGCCGATGCGCTGGCCTGGCCCGTGATAGGTGTAGCGCCCGCCGCGGCCGGTGCGATGGACCGGGAAGCGCGGGTCGAGCAACTCGGCGGTATCGGTGGCGCTGGTGCCGGCGGTGTAGACCGGCGGATGTTCGAGCAGCCAGATCAGTTCGCGCGCCTCGCCGCGGGTGACGGCGGCAGCGCGCGCCTCCATGTCCGCGAGCGCCTCGGCATAGTCGATCCGGCCGGGTTCGATCCGCCATTCGATATCGGATGTCATTCGGGCCGATTGCGCCGGGACGCGGGGTTTCGCAAGCATTGGCAACGTCCGGGCGCGCGGCTAACACGGGCGGTCGGGGTCAAAGGGAATGAATGGCATGGTGAAGATGGCAACCGTTTGGGATCGGACGGCCGAATTCCTGAGCGACAATATCGCCGCCATCGTGCCGATCGCCTTGCTCGCCTTCTTCGTGCCGGCGTCGATCGAAGGCAATTTCGAAGCGGCGATGACCGGGGCGGGGCCGGGTCTCACGGCTCTCCTCTCCGGATTGAAGATCGTGTTCGCTCTGGTGTCGCTCTGGGGATCGCTCGCGATCACCGCGATGGCGCTCGACATCGCCTCCGAGCGCAGCGCCGCGAACATCGCGACGCGGCGGTTCCTGCCGGCGCTGGTGGTTTGGCTGGTGATGTTTGCGGGTGCTGCCTTGCTCGTGCTGCCAATCCCGGCCGTGCTGACTTTCAACGGCTATGACATGGCGGCGATCGCGAACCGCGAGACTGTCGAGATGAGCAGGTCGATGGCCTGGTTCATCGGCATCTATCTCGTCGCGCTCACGATCTTTCTGCTCTGGGTGCTCGCGCGGTTGATCGTGGCGACGCCGGTGGTGGTCCGCGAAAACCGCGTGCTGAGCGCGTTCGGGCAATCGTGGTCGCTGACCCGCGGGACGGCGCTTCGCATCGTCGGCGTCATCCTGCTCTACGCGATCGTCAGCATGGTGGCGGGGCTGGCGGCAAAGACCGTGTTCGGCAGCATCTTCACCCTCGTGGCCGGGAATGACGGAGGGGTGACGCTGGCGAGCGTGATGACCTCGATCGTCGTCGCCGCGGTCCAGTCGGCCTTCATGGTGATTTCGCCGGCCTTCACCGCCAAACTTTATCTGGCACTGACTGCACAAGCCGGCTTCCGGCACGGCGAAACTGCGGTATGACCCTCGGCCTCGTGGGCGTGCTCTCGGACGCGCGCTCTCTCTGGCGCAGCGAGCGCGAATTGCTGGTGCCGATCGCCGGCATGTTCTTCGTCGTGCCGATGCTCGGCATCGTCCTGATGCTCGCCGACAGCGGCTTCGCCGACGTCGCGCCGGAAAAGCTGCGCGAGGCGGTGATTGCGTTCTACGTCGCCAATCTGCTGCCGATCCTGCTCGCCAATCTCGCGATCGACTTCGGCACCTTCGCGGTGCTCAACCTCTATCTGCAGGGCGGCGGACGCACGCTTGGCGAAGTGCTGCTGCTGACGCTGCGGCGCTTCCTGCCTTATGTGCTCATCGACATCACGGCCGCCTTGCTGTTCAGCTTCGGCTCGTCGCTGTTCCTGCTGCCCGGGCTGTTCGCCTTCGCGCGAACCTGGCTGGCGGGGCCTGCCTTCGCCGTGGCGCCCGAACGCGGGGTGATCGAGGCGTTTCGGCAAGGCTGGCGGCGCAGCGCGGGGTTCGGCTGGATCGTGCTGCTGGCCGCCGCCGGGCTAACCTTCCTCGGCGCGATGCTGCTGGTCGTGGTGTCGACCGGCCTGATCGGCGGTCTCGCCGCGCTGATCAATGCGCGGGCGGCCCTGGCGGTCGGCTATGTCGCGACCGCGCTGATCGGCGGGCTGGCCTGGTCGGTGCTCGCGGTGCTGCGCGTGGCGGCCTATCGCCGGAGCGAACCCAGACAGGGGATGTGAGGCGCCGCATCGGGCGCGAGGATCCCGCCGATCCGCGGATCGGCGAAGCTCTCGACGGTGCGCTTATAGGGCACGAAGCCGTGGCGTCGGTAGAAGCCGAGCGCCGCCGGATGATCGAGCGTGCAGGTGTGCACCCAGACCCGCTCCACGCCTTTGCGCCATGCCAGCCCCAGCGCCTGCGCCATCAGCCAGCCGCCATTGCCCTTGCCGGTGAGTTCGGGGACCAGCCCGACATAAGAAAGCTCGCAATTGCCTTCGACGCGAAAGTCGAGCTCGAGCATGCCAAGCTCGATCCCGGCGCGATCGGTAACGGCATAGACCTCGACCTTGTCGTCATCGAGGATCCGGCGCAGCGCCTCTTCCGGGATCACCAGCCGCGAGAACCACAGCCACGGCGCGCCGACCCGGCGGAACAGCGTCTTGTATTTCTCGCTCGCCGGCGCGGGCCAATGGGCGAGGCGAAGCGGCGAGGCCGCCGCCGGGCGCAGCGGCGGCTTGCTCCGCATCTCCAGCGAAGTGACGATCGTCGCGACGTGATCGTCGGGAACGGGGTTCAGGGGCATCTGAGCTTCCCGCACCCACCCTCACCCTTCCGGCGCCTGCGGCGCCTCCCTCCCTCTCCCATTGGAAGAGGGAAGGGGCCCGCCGCCGCAGGCGGTGGGAAGGGCGAGGGTGATGCTCGCATCAGCCCCAGGTCGCCATCGGGGGCAGGCTCATCAGGATCGCATCGACATTGCCACCGGTCTTGAGCCCAAACAGAGTACCGCGATCGTAGATCAGGTTGAATTCGGCATAGCGGCCGCGCCATTCGAGCTGCTGCGCTTTGTCGGCCTCGGTGAAGGGCAGGTGCATCCGGCGGCGGACAATACGCGGGAAAATCTCGAGAAACGCGCGGCCGACATCTTGAGTGAAGGCGAAATCGGCGTCCCAATCGCCTTCGAGATGATCGTAGAATATCCCGCCGACGCCGCGATGGACCTTGCGGTGGGGGATATAGAAATAGTCGTCCGCCCACTTCTTGAAGCGCGGATAATGCTCGGGATCGTGGGCGTCGCACGCGGTCTGCAACGCGGCGTGGAACTCAGCGGTATCCTCGTCATAGGGAATCGGCGGGTTGAGATCAGCACCGCCGCCGAACCAGCGCTTGGTGGTGACAAGGAAGCGCGTGTTCATGTGCACCGCGGGTACGTGCGGATTGGCCATGTGCGCGACGAGGCTGATCCCGGTGGCGAAGAAGCTCGGATCCTCGGCGGCGCCATGGATCGTCCGCGCGAAATCGCCTTCGAAGCTGCCGCCGACGGTCGAGACGTTGACGCCGACCTTCTCGAACACCTTGCCCTTCATCACCCCGCGCACGCCGCCGCCGCCGGGCGCGCCCGAAGGATCGGCGCGGTCCCAGGCGAGATAGTCGAATTTCGCGTCCGAGCCCGCCTCGGCCTCGATCGCCTCGAATTCGGCGCAGATCGACGTGCGCAGATTTTCGAACCAGGTGCGGGCGGCTTGCTGCCGGGGGTCGGGCTCTTGCATGCGCCGGCTGATAGGCGCGGGCAGGGAAGCCTGTCGAGGGGACAGAATGTCCCGCTCAGACCGGCCAGCCATCGGTCTGGCGCAGCGCCTCGCCGAACGCGATGCCGACATTGCCGGCGATATCGGGCTGGAACAAAGCGAGGCGCATACCCGGCCGGGGTTAGCGGCCCCGGTCGCGCGTCATCCTGATTGCTGCATTGTTAGTCATGGCGAGGGATGAAATTGGGTGGACAGCGGACTATCAGGTTTCGACGAGCTATGATGGTTTGCGAGCGCCAGCCATCGCGCTAATCTCGCCGAATGAAGCGTTTCGCCTTGGCATTCGTGGCAGTATGCTCGTCATGCGCAGAGGCGGATCAGCCGGAGAGCGCACGCACGGTGGCAGCATTTGAAGTCCCGCTACCGACGCAGGCAGACAAGCAAGCATTCTTGAACGTCGTCCGGGAAGAGGCTTCCCGCGTCGGCTACCATCTCGATGCGGCCACGCCTGATGAACTGCGGTATCTTTCGGTTGCGTCGCCGATCACGATGAATGCGGCGGTGTGGCGAGGAAACGATGAAGAGGCCGTCGCGTCTGCGATGGACCTGCCCGACAATCTGGGTTTCGTCTGGTTCAGCTTTTCCAAGGGGACCCAACCCGAGCGCGTAGCGGCGTTCCGCGACAGCGTAATGCGCCGCGTCTCGGCTCGTTGGGTGCAAACTATACGACTGCCGATCATGCCGACTGGCGCAATCCCTCATCGAATGGATTTGGTGAGGACCCCATCTGGTTATGAGGTCGATCCTCTGGAGAAAGCCAAGTATCAACTTGATGCCGGTTCTAGATAGGTCTGGGTGGCTTTACCCTCCGACGAGCGCGGTGAAATGAAGGGGAATCGAACCCGCCAAGCACCTCGTCGCCCGACGCGCGCTCGGACGGCGTCGAGGCGAAGACCAACTTACACGATGATCGAACGTCCGCAATCGGGCGGCGCTCTGCTGGCCCGGAATGACGGGAACTGGGGCATAAGCCGACATCCCGCTCAGGCAGGGCCTCGTCCGGAGACTGGCACTGGTAATGTAGGATTTGTTCTGCTTCCATTCGACGATGGACGACGGATGGCAAAAGTGGCGGGCAGCGTCTCCGCGTATCGGGTTGACGCTTGACTGTGTTGACGCGAACGGGTCAAGCGGGTGTCAAGCGCCGCCGCGTCGAGAAGCGCGAAAACCGCGCAAATCCGCGCTTTGTGGATCCAGCCAAAAGGTGGGGGATCGTCGTCCATGCCAACCTTTTGGTTGGCGTCGGCTTGACTCGAAGACGCGCGGCGCCACCGGATCGAAAGCGTGCCGACATTGCCGGGGATCCCGGGGTAGAGCGGGGCGAGGCGCACAAGCGCCCTCGGCGTTCGGCTCCGTCCGCGGGAGAGAGTGCGCGAGTGTGCGCCACACCGCCGACAAAATCCTTGTTGGCAAAGCCGCTTCGCCACGTCTATCAGGCCGGCCAAGCCACCGGGGGCACCGGGCGGCTCTGGGTGCGTATGCGCCTGCGTCCCGTTACCCCGCGCGGTCGTCGCGGATTGTTCTGAAGTGCAAGGGCTGAAGCATGGCAACGCTTGAAGACGGTGTTTCCCCGACCCAGACCGTGGTCCCCCCAGGCGATGTGATCGAGAACCCGCGCCGCCGCGATTATCTGCAGATCGCCGCCGTCGCCTTCGCCGGGGTGGGCGGGGCGGTGACCGTGCTGCCGCTGATCAATTCGATGAACCCGTCGGCCGACGTGCTCGCGCAATCGACCACCGAAATCGACGTTACGGCGATCGAGCCGGGCCAGGCGATCAAGACCAGCTTCCGTAAGCAGCCTTTGTTCGTGCGTAACCTGACGCCGGCGGAGATCGCCGCGGCCGACGCGGTTCCGGTGTCGAGTCTGCGCGATCCGCAGACGCTCGCCGAGCGCACCAAGGAAGGGCACAGCAACTGGCTGATCACGCTGGGCGTGTGCACCCATCTCGGCTGCGTGCCGCTGGGTGCGGGCGAAGGCGAGAATCGCGGGCCGTTCGGCGGCTATTTCTGCCCGTGCCACGGCTCGGCCTACGACACCGCCGGCCGCATCCGTCAAGGTCCGGCTCCGACCAACCTGGCGGTTCCCGATTATGAATTCACGTCGCCCACGGTCGTCGTGGTCGGTTGAGGATAGACGCAGATGAGCTTCCCCTGGGCACGCCATTACCAACCCAAGAACCCGCTGACGCAGTGGATAGACAGCCGTCTTCCGCTGCCGCGCTTCGTCTATAACGCAGTCGGCGCCGGCTATCCGGTGCCGCGCAACCTCAACTATTTCTGGAATTTCGGCGTGCTCGCCGGGGTGTGTCTGGTCATCCAGATCGTCACCGGCATCGTGCTCGCGATGCACTTCCATTCGTCGGCGGCCGGTGCGTTCGAATCGATCAACGGCACGATCATGCGCGACGTCAACGCTGGCTGGTTCCTGCGCTTCGCGCACGCCAACGGCGCCAGCATGTTCCTGCTGGTCGTCTATATCCACATCTTCCGCGGCCTTTATTACGGATCGTACAAGGCACCGCGCGAGATGGTGTGGCTGATCGGCGTGGTAATCTTCCTGCTGCTGATGGCCACTGCGTTCATGGGCTATGTGCTCCCTTGGGGGCAGATGAGCTTCTGGGGCGCGCAGGTGATCACCGGCTTCTTCTCCGCCATTCCGGTGGTCGGCGAATGGATCCGGGTGTGGCTGCTCGGCGGCTACGCGCCGGACGACGCCGCGCTCAATCGCTTCTTCTCGCTCCACTATCTGCTGCCCTTCGTGATCGCGGGCGCCGTGATCCTCCACATCTGGGCACTCCACATTCCGGGCTCGTCGAACCCGACCGGCGTGGAAGTGAAGGGCGAGCAGGACACCGTCCCGTTCCATCCTTACTATACCGCGAAGGATGGTTTCGGGGTCGGCGTGTTCCTGATCCTGTTCTCGACGCTGATCTTCTTCTACCCCGATCTGCTCGGCCACCCGGACAATTACATCCCGGCCAACCCGCTCTCGACTCCGGCGCACATCGTTCCCGAATGGTATTTCTGGCCGTTCTACGCGATCCTGCGCGCGTTCACTGCGGATGTGATCATCCCGGCGAAGCTGTGGGGCGTGATCGCGATGTTCGGCTCGATCCTGCTGCTGTTCTTCCTGCCGTGGCTCGACAAGTCGCCGGTGCGCTCGGCGAACTTCCGTCCGGCTTACCGCATCGCTTTCTGGGTGTTGGTGCTCGATGTGCTGGTGCTCGGCTATTGCGGCGGTTCGGCGGCGACGCCCGCGATCGTCATCATCAGCCAGATCACCGCTGCGTATTATTTCGCGCACTTCCTGATCATCGTGCCGATCATCTCGCGCCTCGAGCGTCCGAAGCCGCTGCCCAACTCGATCACCGAGGCAGTGCTGGGCGACGCCGGCGGCTCGCGGATGACCGAGACGGCGCTGAGCGCGTAAGGGGAAACCAGGACAATGCTTCCGCTCTTCATCCGCTCGATCAAGTTCCTCATCGGCGCCGCATTCGTCGGCGTGCTCGGATGGGCGCTGCTTTGGACTGTGGTCGACACGGTTCAGAACCCGCCCGCCGAGACCGCCGAAGAGGCGATGCACCACCATCCCAAGGAGTTGCACCTCGCTTCGAACGGCCCGCTGGGCAAGTTCGACAACGCCCAGATCCAGCGCGGCTTCCTCGTCTATGAGAAGGTCTGCGCGAGCTGCCATTCGCTGAACCTCGTCTCGTTCCGCGATCTGCAGCAGATCGGCTATAACGAGGCCGAAGTGAAGAAGATCGCCAAGGATTGGCCGATCAAGCAGCCGGTGCAGGATCCGAAGGCAGGCACCTGGGGCGAGCGTGACAATCTCGCTTCGGACCGTTTCCCCAAGGTTTATTATCCGGGCACCGGCACGCCGCCGGACCTGAGCCTGATGACCAAGGCGCGGCATGACGGCGCGGCCTATGTTTATTCGCTGCTGACCGGATATGACGAAAAGCCCTCGGCCGAAGCGCTCAAGCACTTCCCCGAATTCGCCAAGCCGCCCGAGGGGATGTATTTCAATCCCTATTTCGCCAACCTCAACATTTCGATGCCGCCGCCGCTTACCGGCGACGATCAGGTCACCTATTCGGACGGAACGCGTGCGACCAAGGACCAGATGGCGAAGGACGTGGCTGCGTTCCTCGTCTGGACGGCAGAGCCGACGATGCAGCGCCGCCACTCGGCGGGCCTCGCGGTGGTGCTGTTCCTGCTGATCGCGACCGGCCTCGCTTATGGCGCCTATCTGACCGTGTGGCGGGGCGTGAAGCACTAAAGCCGGGACCACCACATCGCTGAACTGACGAAACCCCGCCGCGGCCCTGCCCGGCGGGATTTCTTTTTGGATCGGGACGCACATGGCGAATGACAATGACGACATCCGGCGGCGGATCCGGACCATCCCCGATTTTCCCAAGCCGGGGATCCTGTTCCGCGACATCACCACACTGCTGCTCGACGCCGAAGGGCTCAGGCTGACGATCGAGCGGATGGCTGAAAAGGTCGAGGGCAAGATCGATCTCGTCGCTGGCATCGAGGCGCGCGGTTTCCTGTTCGGCGCGGCGCTGGCGGTGAAGCTCGGCACCGGCGTCCTGCTGATCCGCAAGGACGGCAAGCTCCCCGGCGCGACGATCGCCGAGGATTATGCGCTCGAATACGGCACCGATCGGATCGCCATCCATGCCGATGCCTGTGCGCCCGGCGCCCGGGTGCTGCTGGTCGACGACCTGATCGCCACCGGCGGCACGGCCCGGGCGGCGGTGCGGCTGCTGCGCAAGGCCGGGGCCGAAGTGACCCAGGCGGCGTTCGTGGTCGACCTGCCCGAACTGGGCGGCGCCGATGCGCTGCGTGGCGAGGGGATCGCGGTCAACGCACTGGTGGCGTTCGAGGGGCATTGAGGCCGAAGCGGAACCTCGCTTCCGGCGCAAACGTTCTCAAGCCGTTAATCGTACCTGCGGCTACGCTCGAGAGGATCGTCACCATGTGGATACGCCGCATCTCCGCCGTCGGGCTGCTCGCCGCGCTCGGGCTCACTGCCGCGGCCTGCACCGAAGACGGCTATGGCTATTCGGGTGTGTCGGTCGGCTATTCGAGTGCCGGCTATTATGACGACGACTATTACGGCGGCGGCTATGGGAGCGGCTTCGGCAGCCCCTATTACGGCTGGTACGGCGACTATTATTATCCGGGCTCGGGCTATTACGTCTACGACCGTGATCGCCGTGCGCATCGCTGGAATGATGGCCAGCGGCGCTATTGGGAAAACCGGCGCAGCGGCTGGCGCGGCGACCGGCGCGAGATCCGCGAGAATTGGGGCCAGTTCCGCAACGAGCGGCGCGACGACCGCCGCGCGTATCGGACCGAGCGCCGCGAGGATCGCCGGGCATACCAGCAGGGGCGGGTGACCCGGCCTGAATTTCGCGAGGATCGCCGTCAGGACCGTCGCGAGTTCCGCCGTGACCGGACGCAGGACCGGCGCGAGCTGCGTCGGGAGAACCGCCGCGATCGCCGCGACTGACGGGGCTAGTCGGCCGGACGCCGCCGCATCAGCGCGAGCGCGGTGAAGCGCAGCACCGGTTCGTCGTGCTGGTTGAAGGTAGTCATGCTGTTGCGCACGCTGCCCATTTCGGGGCGGCTCTGCGATGGCCGTACTTCGAGCACTTCGCTCTCGCAGCGCAGCACGTCGCCGGGATAAACCGGCTTGAGCCAGCGCAGATCGTCGACCCCCGCTGCGCCGAGGCTCGCCTGCGGATGGAGCTTCATATGTTCGACGAACATCGCCATCGTCATCGCGCAAGTGTGCCAGCCGCTCGCCGCTAGCCGGCCGAAATGGGTCTGCGCGGCCGCCTCGTCGGAGAGGTGAAAGGGTTGAGGATCGTATTTTTCGGCGAAGGCGAGAACTTCCTCGCGGGTGACTTCATAACCGCCGAAGCTGCGCTTCATGCCGACTGCGATATCGTCCAGATAGAGCATCAGTTGAGTTTTGGATGAAAACTGAAATTTGGCAACCCCCGTTCTGTTTGTCAGACAGGGGGACCACGGTACTCTTCCAAAAATGGGAGGAGATGTCATGATTCGGAATATCGTGCTCGCGGGCTTGCTTGTGCTCGGAACCGGCGCCGCTGTCGCCGGCCCGGATGGGCCGACCAGCGCCCGCGCCGCGCCCTCACCGGCGAAGATCGGTGGCATGGCCGCCAAGGCCTATCTCGCCCGTCCGGACATCGTACCGCTGCGTATCCCGCAGACGCGCGGAGTGCATTATGCCGACGTCGCCTCGGGCTATGGCGCCGCGCGACTTGCCGAGGCCACCGGCGACAAGGCGCTGCTCGACCGGGTGATCGCCCGCGAACGGGTGGCGAGCGCCCTCGAGAATACCGCGAACCATGTCGATGTCAGCGTCTATGGCACCTGGCCGCTCGAAATCGCGCGCCAGACCGGTGACAAGGACGCGTTGCGCCGCGGTCTGGCGCTCGCCGACAATCAATGGGCGACGCTGGGCGATGACGGGCTGACGGCGCAGGCGCGGTACTGGATCGACGATGTCTGGATGATTGGTTCGCTGCAGGTGCAGGCTTGGCGCGCCTCTAAGGATGGCAGATATCTCGACCGCGCGGCGCTGATGGCGCGGCGCTATGTCGAGCGGCTCCAGCAGCCGAACGGACTGTTTTTCCATGGCGACGCGGCGCATTTCTTCTGGGGGCGCGGCAATGGCTGGGTCGCGGCGGGGTTCGCGGAGATCCTAACCGATTTGCCCGCGACGCATCCCGAGCGCGGCGCGATTGAGGCCGGGTATCGCAAGATGATGGCGGCATTGCTCGCCAACCAGGCCAAAGACGGCATGTGGCGCCAGTTGATCGATCATCCCGAGAGCTGGCAGGAAACGTCGGGCACCGCGATGTTCGGATTCGCGATGGCGCGCGGCGTGCGGCTCGGTATCCTCACCGATCCGGCCTATGCCCGGGCTTACAAGCGCGCCTGGTCCGGGCTTGCCGCCTATGTCCAGCCCGATGGTCAGATCAGCGAAGTGTGCGTGGGCACCAACAAGGCGGACAATGTCGCGCATTATCTGAACCGTCCGCGGGCGACCGGCGACTTGCACGGGCAGGCGGCGTTGCTGTGGTTCGCGGCGGAGCTGGCGGACCGGAAGGTGCCTGCGCTCTAGCGTCCGTTGTCATGCTCCGGGGGGCGCGCTCCTTAACCGCTTCGTATGAGTCGCGGCGTTACCAAGCACCTCATGCGGCGTGCTTATTTGCCCGAGGGTAGCGGTTCGAGCCGGTTCTTGCGTGTCGGCGGCTGGCTGCTGGCGGGCGCCGGAGTCGTGGCAGGCGCGGCACTCGGCTATCCGGCGCTCTTTTTTGGCGCGATGGCGGCCGTGTCGCTAGGCGCGGCGCTGCGGATGCGGCGGCGCGTCTCGGCGGTGGCCGCGCGGCTGGCGGGGTTGGCGCGGATCGAGGTGGCGACATCGCCGTGGGAAACCTTGCGGCGCGCGACTGCCCTGCTCGAAGATCGCGTCCGCAGCACCGAAGACCGGCTGGAGCAGCGCCACGCGCTCACCGGCCTGCCTACCCGCGAACCTTTGCTGGTGCAGATGAAACGCGAAGGCGCCGGGACGCTCGGGCTGATTGCGCTCAACGATTTCGACCGGCTCTGCGCATTCGACCCGGCGCTCGCCGATCGCGCGTTGAAGCATTTTGCCGAGCGGATCACCCGGATGGTCGGCGACGCGCGGATGGTTGCGCATGTCGATCGCTCGCATTTCGCATTATGGCTCGGATCGGGCGTATCGGCGGACGAGGCCGAGCGCCAGCTGGTTGCCATCAGCTATGCCTTGGGCGACGTGATGCACGAGGACGGACGCGAGCTGGTGCCCGAGGTCAGGGTGCATCATGCCGAATGGTCGGCACTGCAGGAGGCTGCGCCGGCCACCTTGGCGCGGGTGCTGGCGGCATGCGCGGCGGGAACCGAGGGGCCGCTACAGGTCCAGCGAGTCGATGCGACCTCGGCAACTGCCGAGCGCGATCGCTATGCGCTTGAGCAGGATTTGCGCGGGGCGCTGCACAACAACGAGTTCGAGCTGCGTTATCAGCCGCAGATCGACGCGGCGAGCGGGCGAGTGATCGGCGCCGAGGCATTGTTGCGCTGGCACAATCCGATGCGCGGAATGGTCTCTCCGGGGCTGTTCATCCCGGTGCTCGAAAGCGCGGGGCTGATCGAGGAGGTCGGACTGTGGGTGCTGAACGCAGCCTGCCGGGAAGCGCGGAGCTGGCATCGGCTGGGGCAGGGGCCGCTGACCGTCGCGGTCAATGTCTCGGCGCATCAGCTCGACCGGCCCGACATTCATACCCTCATCAAGCGCACGCTCGAGCGCCATTCGCTTCGCGCGGGATTGCTCGAGATCGAACTCACCGAGAGTGCCGCGGCCGCCGATGTGGGCCGTGCCGAACGCCTGTTCGAGACGCTGCACGGCTTGGGAATCCATATCGCGATCGACGATTTCGGCACGGGTTTCTCGAGCCTTTCAGCGCTGCGCGTGCTCGCCTTCGACAAGATCAAGATCGATCGCCAGTTCGTCACCGAAGTCGAGCACCGTCGCGACAGCCAGGCGATCTGTCAGAGCATCATCGCGCTTGCCCGCGGGCTCGGGATCCGGGTGCTCGCCGAAGGCGTTGAGCGCCAGGAGGAATATCTCTGGTTACGTCGCCACGGCTGTTCCGAATTCCAGGGCTATTATTTCTCGCCGCCGCTGGGTGGTACCGAGTTCCAGTCTTTCGTCTGCAATTCCGCCCCGCTTCGCGACCGGCTCGTGCTCGATGCGCGGCAGGTCCAGACCTCTCTCTCCCGAAAGCTCGCCCGATGAACTATCGCTCGCTCCTGCGCCTCGTCGCGTTCGCCAGCCTGGCGCCGCTCGCCGCCTGCTCGAAACGGCCGGCGCCGCAGCCGGCCGCGGTCCCGGCGCCGCTGGCCGAGAGCGAGATCCAAGGCGTCCAGGCGCTGCTGATGCTGGGTGATCACAAAGGCGCCGAGAAGAGCCTCAAGCCGCTGCTCAAGCGCGAACCGATGAACCCGAAGCTGCAGTTGTTGCGCGATTCGATCTCGGGCGATCCGAAGGAACTGCTGGGGCCGACCAATTACCCCTATACGGTCCGCGTCGGCGAGACGATCGAGCAGTTGGCCGAGCGCCTGCTCGGTAACCGGCTGAAGGCCTATCAACTCGCGCGCTACAACGATCTCGCCAATCCCTCGGCGCTCACCGCGGGGCAGATCCTGCGCATTCCGGGTTCGCCGCCACGGCCCAGACCGCAGCCCGCCCCCGAGCGCGCGTCGCGTCCTGTGCCTGCCGCGCCGCGGCCCAAGGCCACGGCGACGGCGCCCGCTCCAGCACCGGTAAAGTCCGTCGCCAATCCGGCGGCGGCGCAGCGCGCGCGTTCGGCCGGGCTGGCGGCGCTCAATCGCGGCGCGGTCAATCAGGCCGTGGGGCTGCTGCAACGCGCGCACGCGCTCGATCCGGGCAACACGGTGATCCTGCGCGATCTTCAACGTGCGCAGCGGATCGCGGCGACCGTGCGCGCCCGCCAATAGGAAGAAATCCTTAAGTTCCCGCCGCTAAGCTGATTCTCTCAGCAGTTGGAAGGCGTAATGGAAAGGCTGGGCCGGTACAGGATCGAAGCGCGGATCGGCGAGGGCGCGATGGCCGATGTGTTTCGCGCGCACGATCCCGATATCGGCCGAGTCGTCGCGATCAAGGCGCTCAAGCCCGATTATCGCCGTGACCCCGAACTCGGCGCCCGCTTCCTGCGTGAGGCGCGCGCCGCCGGTGCGCTCAACCATCCCAATATCGCCACGATCTACGATGTCGGCGAGGCCGACGGTGTTCCCTATATCGCGATGGAGTTGATCGACGGACGCCCGCTCGACATGGTGCTGCAGGCGCAGGGCCGGATGCCGTTCGAGCGTGTGCTGGCGCTCGGCGCGCAGCTCGCGGACGCGCTGTCCTGGGCGCATGCGCAGGGCGTCGTCCACCGCGATGTGAAGCCGTCGAACATCCTGCTCTCGTCCGATGGCAAGACCGCCAAGCTGCTCGATTTCGGCGTGGCGCGGATCAGCGAGAGCGACGCCGGCATCGCCGATCGCCAGATGGCGCGTACCCAGGCGGGCCAAATGATCGGTACGCCGCGTTATATGAGCCCGGAACAAGCGCTGGGGCTTCCCGTCGATCCGCGCTCGGACCTGTTCTCGCTTGGCGCGGTGCTCTACGAGATGGTCACCGGCAAGATCGCGTTCGACGCCAGCGGGCTTGCGACGCTCGCGCTGCAGATCGCACAGGAGAAGGTCGCGCCGATCGAGCGCTCTGCCGCCGATTGTCCTCCGGGCCTGCGCCAGGTTATCGACAAATTGCTCGCCAAAAAGCCCGATCAGCGCTTCGCTGACGGCGCGCAGCTCCTGCAGGCGCTGCGGCGCGAAACCGCGGCTCTGACCGCTGAAGATACTGTGACGCGTCGCGGGCTTTCGCTGCGCTTCAAGCTGCCGCTGGCGCTGGTGAGCATTACCTTGATCGCGCTGCTGCTCAGCATCTCGACGATCCTGACGCGCCAGCAGCATGCGCTCGAGCATATGGCGATCGCCTCGGGGGAGACGATCGCGACCTTCGTGACCAAGAATGCCGCGGTTTCGCTCGCCGACAATGCGGGGCTTGCGCCCGAGCAGCAGGATTGGACGCCGCTTCAGGCGTTCGTCGCCGCCGCCAGCCAGGATGGCGGCGTGCGCGGCATCATCGTGGTCGACGCGGGCGGCACGATCCGGGCGGCCAGCGACGCCCGCCGCGTCGGGCAGCGTTATGCGGCGCCTGCGGGCGAACAACGACTTAACGATGGAAGCCTCGCGGTGACCAACGTGGCGGACGGGAAAGGCGGGGCGCTGCGCTTCGTTCGGCCCATACGCTATGCCGACGCCGATTTCGGCTCGGTCGACATTCTGCTCCCGCGCACGGCGCTCGATGCGGCGATGGCCAATGCGCGGACGCTGATGATTGCGCTCGCCTCGATCATCATGCTCGTCGTGCTGGCTATCGGCTATATGAGCGGCGCGATGGTGGTGCGGCCGCTGCGCCGGCTCCAGCAGAGCTTCGACGCGGCGCGCGAGCAGGGCTTCGCGCTTCGCATCTCGCATCGCCGCCGCGACGAGATCGGCGCATTGTTCGATGGCTTCAACCAGCTCGCTGCCGAAATCGAGCCGCGGCTGCACGGCACGGCCAGCGAGGAGCCCGCGCTCGACGCCACTTGTATCCAGATCACGCCGAAGCGCGCGGCATAGACATGTACATGCTCCAGCTCTTCGACATGGACGATGCGGTCCAGCCGATCGATGCACGGTTGTTGCGCGAGGGTGCGATCAGCATCGGCCGCGACACCAAATGCGACTGGCCGATCGCCGATCCGGACCGCGCTCTCTCACGCGAGCATTGCCAGGTGGCGGCCTCCGCCGACGGCCTGATCATCCGCCCGATCGGCACCAACGGCGTGTTCGACGATGAGACCGGCGACCGGCTTCCCGACCTGGTTGACGTACCGGTCGGAGTGCCGTTCACGCTCCGCATGGGGCGGTTCCGCATTGCCGCGACGCGGGCGCCGCTTGGCGACGAAGTGACGGACGCGTCGCGGACAATGGTATTGACGCCGCCGCTCGGGGCGTCGGTCGCGATCCCGACCGACTGGGTCGATGCGCAGCCGATCGCGGCGTCCGGCGGCGAATCTTTGCTGGAGGCGTTTTGCCGCGGAGCTGGGCTCGACGCATCCTTGCTGTCGAGCGAGGAGCCGGTGGAGGTGATGGAGCGTGCCGGGGCGGTCTATCGCCAGATGGTGCTTGGTATCGCCGACCTGATGGTCGAGCGCGATCGCGCGCGGGGCCGCTACAATCTCACCCGCACAACGATCGGCGGCTCGGGCAACAACCCGTTCAAATGGGCGCCGACCCAGCGGCTCGCGATTGACTTGCTCCTCTCCGGCGTCGGCGGCTTCTTATCGGGGCCGACGGCGATCAGCAGCTCGCTGCAGGACGTCAAACGGCACCTGATCGCGACTTTCGCGGGATTGCAGGCGTCGCTGCGCCAAGCAGTATCCACCTTCGATCCGCAGGTAATCGACGCTGCGGTGTCGAAGAACAGCAGGCTGTTGAAAAGTCGTCACGCGCTTCAGGCGCAGGAGATCGAGGCGCGGCACGCCGATCTGGCGAAGCAGCTCGACGGCGCCGAGGGTACGCTCGATCGTGCCTTCGTCCAGGCCTATGCCGTCGCCGAGCAGGGCAAGTGAGAATCAGCCTGGCGAACTCAGGCGGCTCCCGAGAGCCATTCCCCGAGCCATTCCGCTCGATATCACGAAGCCATGTCGGGCGCGTGCGTCAGGTCAATGAGGATCGCGTCCTCGACCGGCCTGATCGCGCTCTATGGGCCGTGGCGGACGGGATGGGGGGGCATCGCGGCGGCGACATCGCGGCCGATCTGGCGATCGCAGCGCTTCGAAACCTCGCCGATGCTCCCATCGCAATCACCGGAGCAGCGATCCTCGCCGCGCTCGAACGCGCGAACGAGGATATCCTCGCACGCGGAGAGGGCGTGGGGGGCATCATCGGTTCGACGATCGTCGTGCTGCACATTGCGGAGGGTGAGGCGCATATCTTCTGGGCGGGCGACAGTCGCGCCTATCGCGCGCGCGCCGCCGGCTGGCACCAGGTCACCCGCGATCACAGCCTCGTCCAGCAGCTGATCGATCAAGGCCTGATCGATCGCGAGCAGGCGGCGCGCCATCCGCAGGGCCATGTGATCACGCGTGCTCTGGGGGTCGACAGCCGCGTCGAAGTGGAGACCATGTCGTTTCGAGTGGAGAGAGGTGAGGTTCTGCTGCTCTGCTCGGATGGTCTCAGTCGTTCGTTCGATCCCGAAATACCTGCCGAATTCGACTCGACCGATCCCTGCGTCGCGGACCGGATTCTCGGCGATGCCCTTGAAAGAGACGGTAGCGATAACATCAGTTTCGTGATCGTTTCCCCTCGACGCTGATCGAGCGGACCGAGATCGTCACTGGCGGCTCGTCGGCGGTCTACGGGTCGGACGCGATCACCGGCGTGGTCAACTTCATCACCCGCGACGACTTCCAGGGCGTCGAGACGCGTATGCAGCTCAATGTCGACTATCCGACCGGAACGCCGGTCTACAATGTCGACCTGACTGCGGGCACCAACTTCGCCGATGGCCGCGGCAATATCGTCGTCTCAGGCAATTATCTGATGCGCAACAGCATCACTCGCGGTGAGCGTGGCGACTTCGCGTATGAATCGCTGTCGGACGGCTGCACGGTTCCCGGCTCGGGCGGGCGCGACACGTCAGGCGCGCCCTTCGCGGTGCCCGGTGGGCAGACCTGCACCAGTGCCGGCGGCGAGCTCGGCTTCCTCGCCGGCGGGTCGGGCGATATCCCCAATGGCCGCTTCTCGGGTATCCCGGCTGCGGGCGGAGCCAACGCCGCGCTCAACGCGGCTTATGCGGCTGCCGGACTGAGCGGGCTCGGCTCGCGCGGTTTCACCTTCAACAACCTCGGTAGCGCGGCGCGTCCCGCGATCACCCCGCAGGACGATTTCAACCTCGGCCCCGACAATTACCTGATCCAGCCGCAGGAGCGCTGGATGGTCAACAGCTTCGGCCATTACGACCTGAGCGACAACATCACTGCCTATATGGAGCTGCATTACTCGCGCAATAAGGTCGCCGCGCGGCTGGCGCCGACCAATGTCGGCTCGCCGACCTTGTTCAACGTCAACAACCCCTATCTCACGCCCCAGCTGCGCGAGGTATTCCGCCAGCTCGACCTTGCCGAGACCGGCACGATCACGGTGACCAGCGGCACGGCGACGCGCACCACGGTGGCGGGCGACGGACTCGCACTGGTCACCGCAGGGCGGCGCTATGTCGAGGTGGGCCCGCGCAAGGCGACCGAGACCCGCAACGTCTATCGCGGTGCCTGGGGCATCCGCGGGGATATCGGCAGCGTGTCGGACAGCATGCTGAGCAACCTGAAATTCGACCTCTATTACACCCACTCGCGCAGCGAGAACACGCTGCAGCTCCAGAACGCGCTGTCGCGCAGCCGGCTGCAGGCGTCGTTGCTCTCGGCCGGCGGCGCCGCACCGGTGTGCAACATCTTCGGGCAGAACATCTCGCAAGCCTGCATCAGCGCGATCGCGATCGGCGCGACCAACCGCACCGTCGCCACTCAGCAAGTCGCGCAGGGGAGCCTGACCGGCGACCTGATCGCGCTGCCCGCCGGACCGCTCGGCTTCTCGGTCGGCGGCGAATGGCGCAAGACCAGCGCGACCTTCTCGCCCGACGCCTATCTGTCGTCGGGCGACGTCGCCGGCTTCAATCCCGGACTCTCGACCAAGGGCAGCGTCACGGTCAAGGAAGTGTTCGGCGAAGTCCGCGTGCCGCTGATCCACGATACACCGCTGATCGACAGCCTCGTCGCCAACGGCGCCTTCCGTTACTCCGACTATAATCTCGACGGGATCGGCGGCGTGTGGACCTATCTGGGCGGGGTCGACTGGAAGGTGAGCCCCGACATCGCGTTCCGCGGCCAATATCAGCGGGCGATCCGCGCGCCGAATGTCGGCGAATTGTTCGGCGGGACGACGCGGGTGGTGAGCGTCGCGACCGACCCATGCTCGAGCCGTGCGCCCGCCGCGCAGCAGACCGCAGCCGTCCGGGCAGTGTGCATCGCTACTGGCGTGCCGGCGGTGCAGGTGTTCGGCGCCGGTGTGCAGCCCAACACGATCTTCCCGGCCGATTTCGGCGGAAACGCCAATCTCGGCGCCGAGAAGTCCGACACCTACACGGTGGGCGTAGTGTTCACCCCGCGGTTCGCGCCGCGGCTCAGCATCAGCGTCGACTATTTCAACATCACGCTCAAGGGCGCGATCGCGGCGCTGGGCGGCGGCCTCCAGAACACGCTCAACCTCTGCTACAACGTCCTTCAGGATGCGGGCAGCGAGTTCTGCCAGGCGATCAACCGCAGCCCGACGACCGGCGAGATCAACGACCCCTATGTCGCGCAGATCCGCAACGCGAATACCGGAGCGCTGCGTACCTCGGGCATCGACTTCGCCGCGCGCTATCATTTCGATGTAGGATTCAATCCGTTCGGCGGCACCAGCTCGTTCGATATGAGCACCAACGTCACGTATCTGCATGACTTCACCTCAACTCCGGTCGAGGCCTTCCCGAACATCAAGAATTACTGCGCGGGATCGTTCGGCCCGACCTGCGGCCAGCCGCTGCCGAACTGGCGCGGGATCAGCCGCGTGACGTGGAACATGAACGATCTCAGCCTCAGCCTGCGCCATCGCTATATCGGCAAGGTGACCACCGATCGCTACATCGTGCCGACCCGGCAGGGTTCGGCCTCGGCGCCGGCGCTGTCGAGCATCGCCTATCCGACGCTTGCCGCGCAGAATTATTTCGACGTCTCGTTCGATCTCGACGTGAACGACAAGGTCGAGGTGTTCGGCGGAGTCAACAACGTCACCGGCAACATGCCGCCGGTCACCACGCAGGGGCCGAACGCCAATACCTGGTCGGCGACCTATGACGTGCTCGGCAGCGAGTTCTTCCTCGGCGCCACGTTCAAGTTCTAAAAGGGGCGGGCCGGCGCTTCATGGCGCCGGCCCCGCACGGGAGCATCGGATGACCCTCGATCGGCGTAGATTGCTTCTCGGTGGCACGATCGGTGCGGCGGCGTTTTTCGTCGGACGATCGGCGCGGGCCGCGTTGAGCGAGGCCGAGCGCGCCCGCGGCTGGATCGACGTGCGCGATTTCGGGGCGAAGGGCGACGGCGTCGCGATCGACACCCCTGCGATCAACAAGGCGATCGACCATGCGGCGGCACGCGGCGGCGGGACGGTGTGGTTTCCCGCGGGCATCTGGGCCAGCTACACCATCCGGCTGAAGAGCAAGGTCACGCTGCATCTCGACAATGGCGCGACGATCCTCGCCGCGCCGGCGCCGCAGGACGGCCGCGGCGGCTATGACCTCGCCGAGCCGATCGACCCGGCGATCTCGACCTTTCAGGATTTCGGGCACAGCCATTGGCGCAACAGCCTGATCTGGGGCGAGGGGCTCCACGATGTGGCGGTCACCGGGCAGGGGCTGATCTGGGGCAAGGGGCTCGGCCGCGGCGACGGCAAGGACGCGTGGCTCAAGGATCCCAACGGCCCCGGCACCGGCAACAAGGCGATCGCGCTCAAGAATTGCCGCAACGTGACGCTCAGCGACTTCAAGATCCTCGAAGGCGGCTGGTTCGCCTTGCTCGCCACCGGCGTCGACAATCTGACGATCGACAACGTCCTCGTCGACACCAATCGCGACGGTTTCGACATCGACTGCTGCAAGAATGTCCGTGTCTCGAACTGCACGGTCAATTCGCCGTGGGACGACGCGATCTGCCCCAAGAGCAGCTATGCGCTCGGCTATCCCCGAGTGACCGAGAACGTCACCATCTCGAACTGCCTCGTGACCGGCAATTACCAGGTCGGCTCGGTGCTCGACGGGAGCTGGAAGAAGATGCCGGCCGAATTCGCCAAGGACATTCACGGCCGGATCAAGTTCGGCACCGAGACCAATGGCGGCTTCCGCAACATCACGATCACCAATTGCATCTTCGAGGACAGCCGCGGGCTGGCGTTCCAGACAGTGGACGGCGGCATGGTCGAGGACGTCACCGTCTCGAACCTGACGATGCGCGGGATCGTCAACGCACCGTTCTTCCTGCGGCTGGGCAAAAGGATGCGCGGGCCGGCGGGGCGGCCGATCGGGACGATGAAGCGGATATTGATCCAGAATGTCGTCAGCTCGGGCGCGAACCTGTTGCCCTCGGTGATCGCGGGGCTGGCCGATCATCCGATCGAGGATGTCCGGCTGTCCAACATCTATCTGCAGCATGTCGGCGGCGCGCCCGCTGCGATGGCTGGGTTGACGCCGCCCGAGGCGGAACTCGGCTATCCCGAAGCGACGATGTTCGGCGATCTGCCCGCGACCGGCTTCTTCATCCGCCACGCGCGCCGCATCGAGATGCGCGACGTCGAGGTCGCAGTGGTGGCGCCGGATCCGCGCCCGGCGTTCCGGCTCGAGGATGTCGAGGACGCCGACTTTACCGGCGTGCGGGTGCCCAAGGGGCCGGCTTTCTCGCTGGAAAAGGTCGTCGGCTTCCGCAGCACGGGAAACCGGTGGCTGAAGGACCGGGTGGTTGACGGGCCGGTCTCGGGGAGCTTTTAGGCCGAAAGTTGACTCCCTGCTTGACTCGCTGGCTGATTTTCCGAGGAGTCAACTTCTATTAAGATACTGATTTATAACAATAAAAATCAAGACGAAGTTGACTCGATATCGTCCGCGTCCGTGAGGCGACGCGATGCGAAGGTCACGCGCACCGCTAGTCAAGCGCGCCAAGGCAGCCTGCGCCACGCGCGTTGCGGGATCGCGTAATGCGTTCGGTCCGACGATGTCAAAGAGCAGGCCGGCGACGCCGACCGCCCTGGGCAAGCAGACGAAATCCTACATTGCAAGCATGGCCCGGCGCTTCCCGCACCCTCCGGGGGATACTCGATCCGGCCGTCGGACCCGCGACATGGACTGGCGGACCGCGACAGCCGCGAATGTGGCAAATCCGCAAGCTATGGATATGGTGCGGCGATGTTTGCGCAAATCTTTGCCAGTGGCTCTTTCAACCCTGTTCCTCATTTCATCGCGATGGGCATCGCCTATGTTCTCGCGTTTCCAATCGGCTGGAATCGGGAGCGAGAGGAACGCAGCGCCGGGCTGAGGACCTTTCCTCTGGTCGCCGTTGCCACCTGCGGGTTCATTCAGGCGGCGGAATCGGTGACCGCGCAGAGCCCTGAGGCGATGGCCCGGATCGTCGAAGGGCTGATTACCGGCATGGGGTTTATCGGCGGCGGGGCGATCCTGCGTCTGAAGGATTCGGTCAAGGGAACCGCGACTGCGGCGAGCCTTTGGATAACCGGAGCAATCGGGACCGCGGTGGGCCTTGGCAGCATAGACGTCGCGGTGATGCTTGCGCTGGTGACCCTGATCACCCTTCACCTATTGTCGCCACTAAAGCGGAGCGCGCTCGTCGCCTCCGCTGACGACAAGACTTCCGACGCGATCGACTGATGTGCGATTACCTTGGGGCCGGGATCCGCCACGTCGGAGCAGCAAGGTCTTCTTCTGGTGGGAAGCTGCCGTTCTGCCCAAATGGAGAGTTACGACGGCGAAAGCCCATGTAGGGCGATAATGCCGATGTATCCCACGATCACTGCGATTGTCGCTCTGACCCAAAACCGTGAGATCTTCGCCTCCGCAATACACCAATAGAGAACCGCACCCATGGCAGCAAAAATGGCTCCGCCCGAGCTGATGAAAAGCAGAACGGCGCGGGTTTCCTCCGGCGTCGAAGGTTGCCCGGTATTCCGATTGTGGATGGGCACACCGTAGAAAAAATGGGCGATGCTGATTGCGCCGATAAACAAAACCATGAGCGAACCAACTATGATCCAGCCACGAGCCACACGACGAAGCACCTCCCGGTGATCTTCCATCGATTTCGGAATGTGTCGCTTCATCCAATCCATAAGTGATCAGGGCCTTCGACGCGAATGGCAGCAAGTGGGGCGGAAGCTGCCATGGCATAGACTGGGTGGAAAGCCGATACGGGACTAAGTCGGCGAGCGTTTGCGCCCGACGCACTTCGTGTGCCAGGCTGATGCTATGGGCGAAGGTTACGAACCACCATCGGATTTCCTGAAGGCGATTATGCGGGATGAGGTGCCGTTCATCGGGAGCCTCGGGGATGCGAATGTCGCGAGGCTCATCCAGATGACCCGAGACCCGGATCGAGCGAACCGCGATTGGGCAACCTTGCTCTTGGCGCAGCTAGAGCGGGACACGGAGGAGGTCAGACAGGCTTTGTTCGCTGCCGCCGCCGATGAGGACGCGTACGTTCGCGGAGAGGCCATTTTAGGCATAGCCGAGCGGGAGCCTTCGCTGGCCCTGCCGCTCATCCTTACGGCACTTCAAGAGGAGACGGTCTGCCTTCAGATCTTTGAAGCGGCTGCCGTCGTTGCACACCCTTCTTTAATCGACAGCTTGCGCGACTTCACGGATGGAGAGGATCACATCGATCAACTCGCCCGCGATGCTCTGGCCGCCTGTGAAGAGGGGCGTGCCATCTGAGCTTCAATGTCCGCTACTGGGGCGTTATCAGCCGTTCACGTCAGGGCTTTGCGATCTAGGCGAGGACCCCGACCACCGACTTGACCTCGAGGAATTCGGCGAGCCCGAACTTGCCATGCTCGCGGCCATTGCCCGATTGCTTGTAGCCGCCGAAGGGCAGGTTCGGATCGGGCTGGCCGCCATTGACATAGACCATGCCCGCGCGCAGCCGCGGGGCGACCCGCCTGACGCTCTCCGCGTCGCCGAACACCACTGCCGACAGGCCGTAATCGGTGTCGTTGGCGATGCGGATCGCATCTTCCTCATCCTCGTACGGGATGATCGTGACCACCGGCCCGAAGATCTCCTCACGCGCGATCGTCATGTCGTTGCGGACATTGGAGAAGAGCGTCGGCTTGACGAAATAGCCGGTTTCCACGCCGTCGGGCCGGCCGGGACCCCCGGCTTCGAGCTTCGCGCCTTCCTCGAGCCCCTTGGCGATCAGCCCCTGGATCTTGTCCCATTGGGTCTTGTTGACGACGGGGCCGATATGGCGGCCCTCTTCCGAAGGATCTCCGCATTGCGTGGCCTTCATCACCTCGGCAGCCGCTGCCGCGACCTGCTCCTGCAAGTGGCGCGGGACCAGCAGGCGGGCAGGGGCGATGCAGCTCTGGCCCGAATTCATCAGCACGCTGAACAGAGTCACGGGCACAGCCTTGGCCAGGTCGGCGCTTTCGAGCACCAGCGAAGGCGATTTGCCGCCGAGCTCCTGATGGACGCGCTTGACCGTGTCGGCGGCGTTCTTCGCGACGAGTATGCCGGCGCGGGTCGAGCCGGTGAAGCTCACCATGTCGACGTCGCGGTGCTGCGACAGCGCAGTGCCGACGCCGGGGCCGTCGCCGTTGACGAGGTTGAACACGCCCGCGGGGACGCCGGCGGCATCCATCACTTCGGCGAAGATCGCGGCGCAGCCGGGCGCTTCCTCCGAGGGCTTGAGCACCATCGTGCAGCCCGCGGCGAGCGCGGGCGCGACCTTGGAGACGATCTGGTTGAGCGGCCAGTTCCACGGGGTGATCAGCGCCACCACGCCGATCGCTTCGTGGACTACGAGGCTGTTGCCGATCTGCTCCTCGAACCGGAATTCCTTGAGCGCGCGCGCGGCGGACAGCAGATGGCCGATGCCCGAGCCTACCTGCGCGGTTTTGGCGAGGCTGAGCGGCGCGCCCATTTCGAGGCTGATCGCTTCGGCCATGTCGGCCGCGCGCGCCTTATAGGCTTCGAGGACGTGCTCGATCAGCGCGATGCGCTCGTCGACGCTGGTGCGCGAGAAGCTTTCGAACGCGCGCTTGGCTGCGGCGACGGCCTTATCCACATCGGCGGCGGAGCCGAGCGTGATTTCGCTGACGGCGGCCTCGGTGGCCGGGTTGATCACTTCGTGCCGGGTGCCGCCATCGCTCTCGACCCAAGCGCCGTCGATATAGTGCTTCAGACTGCTGCGCATCCCGCCTCTCCCGATTCGAACTTCCGGTATGGCGACTAGATGGCGGCCGGCGAGGACGGTTGCAAGCTGCAACCCGGACAACGCAAACGCCCGGACCTTGCGGCCCGGGCGCTTCGTTCGTCTAAGGCTCGAAGATTACGAGCTGTAGTACATGTCGTATTCGACCGGGCTCGGCGTCATTTCCCAGCGGGCGACTTCGCCGCGCTTGATCTCGACATAGGCGGCGATCTGATCGCGGGTGAACACGTCGCCCTTGAGCAGATAGTCCTGGTCGGCCTCGAGGCTGTCGAGCGCTTCGCGCAAGCTGCCGCACACGGTCGGGACCTGCTCGAGTTCCGCCGGCGGCAGATCGTACAGGTTCTTGTCCATCGGATCGCCCGGGTGGATCTTGTTCTGGATGCCGTCGAGGCCGGCCATCAGCAGCGCCGCATAAGCGAGATATGGGTTGGCGAGCGCATCTGGGAAGCGGAACTCGACGCGCTTGGCCTTGCTGCCCGCACCATAAGGGATGCGGCACGAAGCCGAGCGGTTGCGGCTCGAATACGCGAGCAGCACCGGCGCCTCATAGCCCGGGACCAGCCGCTTGTAGCTGTTGGTCGACGGATTGGTGAAGGCGTTGAGCGACTTGGCATGCTTGATCACGCCGCCGATGAAATACAGGCACATGTCGCTGAGGCCCGCATAGCCGTTGCCGGCGAACAGCGGGTTGCCCTTGTCCCAGATCGAAATATGGGTGTGCATCCCCGAGCCGTTATCTTCCTTGATCGGCTTGGGCATGAAGGTCGCGGTCTTGCCATAGGCATGCGCGACCTGATGCACGACGTACTTGTAGATCTGCATGCGGTCGGCGGTTTCGACGAGCGTGCCGTAGGTCAGGCCGAGCTCGTGCTGCGCGGCGGCGACTTCGTGGTGATGCTTGTCGCAGGGCAGGCCCATTTCGAGCATCGTTGCGACCATCTCGCCGCGGATGTCGACCGCGCTGTCGACCGGCGCGACGGGGAAATAGCCGCCCTTGGCGCGCGGACGGTGGCCGAGATTGCCGCCTTCATATTCCTTGCCCGAATTGCCCGGCAGTTCGATGTCGTCGATCGCGTAATACGAGGTCGAATAGCTGTTTTCGAAGCGGACGTCGTCGAACATGAAGAACTCGGCCTCGGGGCCGACATAGACGGTGTCGCCGATGCCGAGCGTCTTGAGATAGGCCTCCGAGCGCTTGGCGGTCGAGCGCGGATCGCGCGAATAGAGCTCGCCGGTCGAGGGCTCGACCACGTCGCAGACGAGGATCAGCATCGGCGTCGCCGAGAACGGATCGACCCACACCGCGTCGAGATCGGGCTTGAGGATCATGTCCGATTCGTTGATCGCCTTCCAGCCCTCGATCGAGGAGCCGTCGAACATCAGGCCGTCGGTCAGCTCGTCCTCGCCGAGGATCTTGGCGACCATGGTCAGGTGCTGCCACTTGCCCTTGGGATCGGTGAAGCGGAGGTCGATCCACTCGATCTCGTGCTCCTTCACCATCTTCAGGATGTCATTGGCCGAATTCGCCATCGTAAAAGCCCTTTCGCTCTCTTTCGTCTGCCCGCCGAATCGGGCAATAAAATTACTTGTGCGCGCGTCGCAATATAACAGTGCTGCGCTGCGTCAAATCGCGTTCTCGTTGCGCTCGCCGGTGCGGATGCGCAGCGCGGTCTCCACGGGAATCACGAAGATCTTGCCGTCGCCGATCCGGCCCGTCTGCGCCGCGGCGGCGATCGCCTCGACGACGCGCTCGGCGAGACTGTCGTCGACCACTACCTCGAGCTTCACCTTGGGGAGGAAATCCACCACATATTCGGCGCCGCGATAGAGCTCGGTATGGCCCTTCTGGCGGCCGAAGCCCTTGGCTTCGGTGACGGTGATCCCGCTGACGCCGACTTCGTGCAGCGCCTCCTTCACTTCATCGAGCTTGAACGGCTTGATGATCGCTTCGATCTTTTTCACGTGTTCCCCCAAAGGAGTGAGGCAGTTCCCCTAGCGCGCGTCTGGCAACAACCGTGCCAGAGGCGGAGTCGGGGATGCCCCTCGGGTCGCACGCCGCGCAAGGCTTAACAAGTGCCTGTCAAACGGGCAGCGGCGGCCCGGCTGCCTTATTCGAGGGCAAGGCCCCCGGCCCGCCTCAATAAGGCGGGTTGTGCAGGCCCGTGGGGCTGGTCGTGAAGATCTCGCAGCCGGTTTCGGTGATGCCGATCGAATGTTCGAACTGCGCCGAGAGCGAGCGGTCGCGCGTCACCGCCGTCCAGCCATCGTCGAGCAGTTTCACGTCGGGACGGCCGATGTTGATCATCGGCTCGACCGTGAAGAACATCCCCGGGCGCAGCTCGGGACCGGTGCCGGGGCGGCCGACATGGACCACCTCGGGCGCATCGTGGAAGATCTGGCCGAGACCGTGGCCGCAGAAATCGCGAACCACGCCGTAGCGATGCTTCTCGGCATGCTGCTGGATGGCATGGCTGATGTCGCCGAGATGGTTGCCCGGCTTCGCCTGTTCGAGTCCGAGCATCAGGCATTCATAGGTCACATCGACCAGCCGGCGCGCCTTGATCGGGACGTCGCCGACCAGATACATCCGGCTGGTGTCGCCGTGCCAGCCGCCGAGCATCGGCGTGACGTCGATATTGACGATGTCGCCGTCCCGGAGCGTGCGATCGGACGGAATGCCGTGGCAGACGACATGGTTGATCGAGATGCAGCAGCTGTGCGTGTAGCCGCGATAGCCGAGCGTCGCGGGGACGCCGCCGCCGGCGGTCGTCATGTTGCGGACGATGTCGTCGAGCTCGTCGGTGCGCACGCCGGGGACGACATGCGGCACCAGCGCGTCGAGGATCTCGGCGGCGAGGCGGCCGGCCTTGCGCATGCCTTCGAAGCCCGCGGGTCCGTGGAGCTTGATCGCGCCGTCGCGCGCCTGCGGCATGTCTTCAGTGACAGTGACATATTCGGTCATGGCGGGCGATATAGGCGTTTGCGTGGACGTTTGCGAGGCTCTAGGCCGGGCAAATGAGCGAGCGCATCTGGACCGCGGCGTGTGTGGTGATCGGCGACGAGATCCTGTCGGGCCGCACCCAGGACAAGAATGTCGCGCAGCTCGCCAGCTGGCTCAACGTCCAGGGCATCCGGCTACGCGAAGTGCGGATCGTGCCCGATGTCGAAGCCGCGATCGTCGAGGCGGTCAATGCGCTCAGGGCGCGCACCGACTATCTGTTCACCACCGGCGGGATCGGCCCGACGCATGACGACATCACCGTCGATGCGATCGCCGCCGCTTTGGGCGTACCGGCGGTGGTGCATCCGGAGGCGCGGGCGGTGCTGGCAGCCTATTACGAGACGCGCGGCGGGCTGACCGACGCGCGGCTGCGAATGGCGCGAGTGCCCGAGGGCGCCGACCTCATCCCCAACCGCATGTCGGGCGCGCCGGGGATCCGCTGGGGCAATGTCTTCATCCTCGCCGGCGTGCCGCACATCACCGCGGGGATGCTCGACGCGCTTACCGGCACGCTCGAAGGCGGGCTGCCGGTGCTGTCGCGTACGGTGGGGGCGTGGGTCGCCGAGAGCGAGATCGCGGATCTGCTGCGTGAAACCGAGCACGCGCATCCGGGCGTCGCGATTGGCAGCTATCCGTTCTTCCGCGAGGGGCGGGTGGGCGCGAACTTCGTCGTGCGGGCGACGGAGCAGACGCTGGTGGACACGACGATCGACGCGCTGATCGAAGGTCTGCGCGCGGCGGGCAGAGAGCCGGTCGACGGGGGAATCTAGAGTGTCCAGGTTACAGGACAGTCCTGCCACACTCCCGGCGTGACAGAACGTCGCAAGTGCGACGGCCCTATTTGGCCAGCTCGGTGATCACGCGCTTGTAGAAAGTCACCGCCGGCGCGATCTCGCCGACCGGGATGCGCTCGTTGAGCCCATGCGCGAAGCTGTCGCTCGACTTCATGAACAGCGGGCTGACGCCATAGCTCGCTACGCCCTTGCCGCGAAACCACATGCTGTCGGTCGCGCCCGCCGACATCACCGGCACCACCGGCACATCGGGGAAGCGCGCATGCACCGCTTTGGCGATCACCTTCATCAATTCGGGGCGGAGCGGCGAGGCGTCGCTGGGCACCGAGCCGCTTTCGACCTTGGTCACCATGACCGCGGGATCGGCGATCAGCGCGGCTAGCTTCGCCTGCACTTCGGGGATCGGCGTGCCGGGGAAGATCCGGCAATTGACGTTGGCAGTCGCGCGCTGGGGCAGCGCGTTGGTTGCGTGCCCGGCATTGGCCATGGTCGCGACGCAGGTCGTCCCGGTCTGGCCGACATAGCCCGGATCGCCGCGCAGCAAGCCGCGCGCCTCGGCATCCTCCGGATTGGCGGCGAAGCGGCGCATCGCGTCGGCGAGCTTCGCGTCGGGGGTGCGGGCCGCGGTCGCCAGCCAGCTGGCTTTGGTGATCTCGTTGACCTGACCGGGGAATTCATACGCCTCGATCTTCTGCAATGCGGCGGCGAGCTGATAGATCGCATTGGGCTTGCGCGGCGCGCTCGAATGGCCGCCGGGATTGGTCACGCTCAGCTCGAAATCGGCATAGCTCTTCTCGGCGCCCTGCACCCCGAACATCACCGGCTTGCCGGCCTCGTCCATGTCGCCGCCGCCGCCGTCGATGTTGAGCAGCAATTCGGCGTCGTGGAACTGCTCGGAGAGTGCGGCGGTGGTCTTCATCCCCGTCTCCTCGTCGCCCGAGAAGAGCAGGACCACATCGCGGCCGGGCTTGAAGCCCTCGCGCTTGAGCTGGATCATCGAGGCGACGAAGGTCGAGACGTCGAACTTGTTGTCGCTGGCGCCGCGGCCGAACAGATAGCCGTTCTCGACCACCGGCGTGAACGGGTCGCGCTCCCAATCGGCGGGCTTCGCCTCGACCACGTCCATATGCCCCGAGATCAGGATCGGCTTCGCGCCGTTTTTCGCCTTGCCGGTGCCGCGATAGCGCGCGACCAGATACGCCGTGTCGCCGAGCTTCTCGACGCGAACATCACTATCGGCGAACCCGCCGGCGACGAGCTGCGCCTTAAGATAGTTGGCATAATCGAAGGTCTGGTTGCCCGGCCCCGCGACGGTGCGGAAGGCGATTCCACGCTTTAGCAACTCGAGCGCCTGCGCCTCGGCGGACGAGCTGGTCTGCGCCTGCGCGGGGATGGCGGCGAGCGCCCCGGCGAGAAGGATCGCGAGGTGGCGCATGCGGCGGGCTCCAGTTCAGAAGGGATTGGAGCGGGTGAAGGGAATCGAACCCTCGTCGTAAGCTTGGGAAGCTTCTGCTCTGCCATTGAGCTACACCCGCCCGAGCGGCGGAAATCCGAGCTTTTGCAGCTTGTGTCAAGCGGACATTCCGACGCCGCACTCGTCGGAATGCTGACGCGACCGACATCTGCGGAGCAAGGCGTCGCTGACGCCGCAGGATGCGCCGCCGCTTGCCGAATGGGGTCGCCTCATGGATAGTGGTGCCGGCTATACGGGGAGACCTGTCATGTACCGGTATGCCGTCCTGGGCCTTTTGCTTGCCATGGCTTCGTCGCCTCCGAGTGCCGCGAGAGCACCTACGGCTCTGCTGGACGCCCATCATAAGGTTGCGGCTGCGCACCAGGCGTTGCGCGCGGCGCTGCTGGGCGGCGACCCCGTCGCGCTCGCGTCACGCTACGCCGACGACGCGATCAGCATGCCCGAATATCAGCCTGCGCTGCCCGGCCGGGCGAGCGTGCTCGCTTATTGGCTGGCAATCGCGCCACGGCTGCGGCTCACCGAATATGCCCCGGTTACCGAGGAAGTGATCGATCTTGGGGGCAAGATCCTGGAGACGGGCTCGTTCACGCTGCGCTGGCGGGCGGCGGGTGGCGAGGAACGCAGCGAGACCGGCAAGTTCGCCAATCTATGGGTGCGCGGCCCGGGCGGGCTGCTGCTGAAGGCTGATGTCCGTGGTTTCCATCGCCGGCTCGACGATGCCGCCAGCTTCCACGTCGCCTTGCCTGACAGACCCGCACCGGCGCCGGCCGATACACCGCTCGCGCGCGAGCTGGCAGCCCTCGCCCGCGCCAGTGCCGAGGCGGTGCGGACCTATGACGCGGAGGCGAGGATCGCCCAATATGCCCCGGACGCAATATTCATGCCCTTCGCCGACACGCCGAAGCGCGGCATCGCCGCCATCCGGGCGCATCTGATGCCCTATGTCGAAGGGGGCCGGGGAGTCGTGTTCGACGAGGTGCGCGTGTGGAATGTCGGCCATGAGGATCTCGGCGACCATGTGATCGAATACGGCAAATTCTACGTGGCTTCGCACCAGGGCGCGCAGCATTATCAGACAAGCGGGGGAGGGCTGCGGCTGTGGAAGCGCGGGTCCGATGGCAAGCTGCGGATCTATCGCCAGATCGCAACGCATGATCACCGCGACTGAGGCATGGGATCAGGCAAAGGTCGCCTTGGGGATATGCGTGATCCGGCAAGCGAGGTCGGCTTCGCCCGAGGCGACGACATAATGATCGCCGGCGTCGGCGATGCCGGTGGTGAACACCACGTCGCGGAGGTACATCTTGTCTTCGAGCGGACGAGTGAGCTCGGCATCGGGCTCCAGCAGGGGGACGTGCTCGGTGCGGATCACCTTCGAGGGATCGTCCTTGTCGAGGAGCGACCAATAAGTGCGGTAGATGCCGACGATCTCCTTGGGCTCGACGCCGTGCCACAGCGCCAGCCACCCCTTGTCGGTGAGGATCGGCGGGGTGCCGCCGCCCATTCGGGCGGTGTGCAAGGTCACGGCGTGGGGGCGCAGGCCGGGATCGCGGTGCGGCTTCCAGTGGAGCGCGTCGGGCGAGGTGGCGAGGTTGATCGAGGGGCCACCGCGCCATTCGCTGCCCGGTGGATAGGTGAAATAGAGATCGCCCAAGGGGCGGGTCTGCGCCCAATACCGGCCGTCGATCAGCCCCTCGAAGATCAGCATATCCTTGTTCTGGTGATCGAGGACGATGTCCTCGAAGACCCAGTCGAGCCCGTTGGTGGAGGTGTAGAGCGTGGTGCAATGCCGTTCGGGGCTGACCGAGCAAGTCGTCATCAGCCAGCGATTCCCCACCTTCGAGACGCGCGCGTCCTCGACGCCGTAGCATTGGAAGCTGGCGTGCGGGGCGATCGGCTTGTCGTAGTGGACCGTGACTATTTCGAGCCCGTCGGGCGATAGTTCGACCGGCAGGATCCACGACAGCGAAGTCAGCGCCATCACTTTCCACCGCCCGCCGCGGATCAGGAACTTGCGCGGGTCGGCGGTGTCGACCTGATCGAGCGGCCAGGCGTCGAGCACGTATTTGCCTTCGTGCCAACGGATCGCATGGACATGCCCGTCGAAGATCGGCGTGCGCAGCGCTTCGGCCACCCGCACGAAGATCGCGAGGTTGCCGTTGGGGAGCCGGGTCAGCGCGGGGTTGAACGCGCCGAGCACATAGGTCTCGGCATCGAGATGCCCGGCAAGCGGCGAGCGCGAAAGGTCGATATCGTCGGGGCCGAAGATCAGCCGGTCGGTCGCGAAGCTCATCGAGTCTGGAGGCGCGGCTCGACACGCATCAGCGAGACCGCCGTGCGGCGCGGCTGGGTCAGCATGAAGTGCGTCGCCGCGGCGATGTCCTCGGCACGGAGCATGTCGCCCTTGTGGATCATCTCGCGCTGCTTCTCGGGTGGGATGTCGGGCAGCTGCATGTCCGATCCGGTGAGCCCGGGCTCGATATTGCCGACCTTGATGTCCTTCTCGGCGAGCTCCTTGCGGAGCGCTTCGGCGAATGCCTGCACGCCGGTCTTGGTTGCGGCATAGACCGTCGATTCGCCGCCGCGCGACTGGGCCGACATCGAGCCGATGATCACCACGTCGCTGCCTGGGCCGAGATGCTCCAGCGCGGCCTTGGCGGCGGTCATGTAGGCAGTGAGGTTGGTGTCGACGATATAAGGGATGTCGTCCGCTTGCGTGTCGGAGAGCGAATCGGCGGGGATCGCGGCGTTGAGCACGGCGATGTCGATTCCGCCAAGATAGCGGGCCCCCTCGGCGACGAAGCGCTTCACTTCGGCAGGGTCGGTGAGATCGAGGCTGAGTCCGTCGCCGTCGCCGACTTCGCGGATGCGGGCGAGGGCGTCGTCGAGATGCGTGGGCGTGCGGCCGCAGACGAACACCTTGGCGCCCTCCGCCGCGAGCAGGATCGCGATCGCACGGCCGATGCCGGTGGTGCCGCCGGTAACGATCGCCTTGCGGCCGGCGAGGCCAGGCTGCCCGGTATGCGCGTCGGTTTCGTCGCGGACGGGCGGTTCGGCAAGTTGGGACATGGCTGGGCTCCGTTGTGCAGCTTCGGGGCGGACAAGGATCGGGCGGCGGTTAGGTTCCTCTCACCACGCCACCGTGATGCGACCGTCCGCCGGAACGCGGAATTCGATGCGGTCCTCGACCTCGTGGCCACGCACGCGATCCCCCGCCATCGTCGTGACGGTGAAGGCGGGGAGCGTGGCGCGACCGCTGCGCAGCAGGCACAGTCGCGCCTCGCAGCCTTCGGCGCCGCCGAGCTGGAAGCTCAGCGACTTCTCGCCGGGGCGGTCGCTCGCCAGCAGGAAATGGTCGCAGAAGAGGCGGAAGGGTGCGTCGCTGACGCTGTGGAAAGCGCGGCTGGCGAAGACGAACGCCGCACCCGCCCCGTAGATTTCCTGCCCGACCTGTCCCGCCTTCTGCCCGTCGACATAGAGGTCCTCGACCGGGAAGGAGAGGGCGCGGTCGACATAGGAGTTGCGGACATTGTCGGTCTCGATCGCGTCCTCGGGCAACGCATCGGGGTAATAATACCAGGCGCGATCGAGCGCGTAGCGGCAATATTCGCTGAGCAGCAACCGCACCGCGGGATCGACGTCGGGGCCGCTGTCCTTGAGGAAGCGCTCGAACGCCGCGAAGCTGTCGAAGCACTCGTACATCGCCATGTACGGCGCGTCGTGCAGCGCCGTGACGCCGAGGAAGTTCCTGTAATATTTGGCATAGCCGATCTCGGACTCCCACATCGCATTGTTGTGGAAGAAGCTGGCGAGGAAAACATAGGCCTGATCGAGATAGGCCTTTTCGTTGGTGATCCGCCACAGCCGCAGGCACGCCGCGGCGCCCCAGGCAGTGAGATTGGCCTGATAGTTGAGCTCGAAGCGCATGCCGCGGGTGGCGTCGATGCTCGCCCGCGCTTCGTCGAGGAAGCGCTTGTCGTCTGTCAGCTCGAAAGCCTGGAGCATGACATAGGCATAGATGCCGCCGACATCGGTCTGGCCGAGGCCTTCGTCGTCGCGCGCGGCAGTGATCACCGAGCGATCGGTGACATTGTACTGGATCGGCCATTTATAATCGAAATGGTGCGCGGACTCGATGCCATAGTCGATCGACTGGAGGAACAGCCGCTTCGCCTTCTTGTTGCCGTCGAGCGCGAGGCGGCCGAGGTTGAGCATCGGGTGGTAGAGATACCAGCTGTCGACGGCGTCCTTGTCCTTGTCTGCGCCGACATTAGGCAGATAGCGCCGCATCGTCTTGAGCCGGGGATCGTAGAATTTGCGCAGTCCCGCCGCGAATTCGGCGAAGAGCGGAATCTCTTCCTTCTTCCACGCCTCATAGTCGCGGATCGAGGCGAGCACCGAGAGCTGGACCATCGAGTCGGGATATTCGGCGGCGGTGTAGGGGTGGACGTAGCGGAAGCCGTAGTGGCGGATCGTCGCTGCGGGCGCCTGGTCGAGATCCTTGAGCGCGCGTTCGGCGCGGTCGATCCAATCGTGATAATCGGTCTCGGGATGCTCGAGCCGGCGATACACCGCACCCAGCAAGCTGAGAAAACGCCGCGCCATCGCGGTCTCGTCGCCGCGCGGATCCGCGTGGAACGCCAGATAGGTATCCGAGATCGCCGTTTCCTGCCCCTCGGGAAGCGGGTCGAGCGGCGGCTTGCCCTTTTGCGGCGCGGTCGGCGGCAGATAGCCGATCTCGGGCCATTCGCCGCCCACCGCGCCGTCGGGCGTGGTGCGGGTCGCTTCGAAATAGGGGTTCAGCGTCGTGAAGTTCTGGAAATAGAGCGTGCTGCCGAAGCCGGGCTCGGTCAGCCGGAAATAACTGTAGCCGGCGTTCAATCCACGCTGCGCCGCCTCGACCTGGCCGACTGCGCGCGTGGGATCGTCGTGCACGTCGAGCGGATAGAGGTCGCGCGGCAGGAAAGGGACGAGCAAAGGGACCGCGGGGGTCAAGCGGGTGGTGACGCGCAGGATCGGGACTTCGTCTTCGTGCAGGCGGAACGCCACGCTCTGGCGGCCGATCGCGCAGTCGAATTCCAGCCGCAGCGCTTCGCCTTCTTCCGGCTTGCGGGTGCGGACCTTCCCGCAGCCGCCGGGCGCATGCGCCGCGCGCAGCGCCAGCCCGCCCCGGCCCTTGCGGCGGACGATCGCCCAGAGCGAATCGCGCCCGGCGCTGATCTCGATGTCGAGATCCCCGAGCGCCAGCGTCGCCACCTGTTCCATCGCGTCCGAGCGAAGTTCGTCGCGGAGAAGCAGGACATTGGGGCTGACCCCGGGGAGCTTGCCGGCCTTTGCCGGGCGTACGGGGAGGGTGTCGATATCTGCCATGGCGCCGACAACCCGGGAAAAGTGAAATCGTTTCGCGCGCTAACCTGGTTTAGTCTAACGCCGCTGCCGAGTGCCCGGCGGTGCTTGACGGGTTCCCTGCCTGCGGGGGATGACAGGCATATGTTTCGTTTGCTCGCCTCGCTCCTGTTGTTATTCGCCGCAGCCCCCGCCGCCGCGCAGATGCCGCATCTGAAAAACGATCAGCTGATCGTCGATGGCAAGCCGTTCCTCGTGCTGGGCGGCGAACTGGGTAATTCGAGCGCGTCGGATCGCGCATGGCTCAAGCCGCATTGGCCGCGGCTCAAGGCGATGCATCTCAACACCGTGCTCGCCCCGGTGAGCTGGGAGCTGATCGAGCCGCAGGAAGGCACGCTCGACTTCACGACGGTCGACTGGCTGATCGAGGATGCCCGCGCGCACGATTTGCGGCTGGTGCTGTTGTGGTTCGGCAGCTGGAAGAACTCGATGTCGACCTATGTCCCCGCCTGGGTGAAACGCGACGAGCGCCGCTTCCCGCGGACGATCGGCGCGGACGGCAAGGCGCAGGAGATATTGTCCGCGTTCGGCACGGCGACGCGCGATGCCGACGCCAGGGCCTTCGCGGCGCTGATGCGGCACCTCAAGCAGGTCGACGGTGATCGCCACACCGTGATCATGATCCAGGTCGAGAACGAGATCGGCTTCCTGCCGACCGCACGCGAGCACGGGCCGGTAGCTGATGCCGCGTTCGCCAGGTTCAAGGGATCGCAAGAGGCGTTCACCGCGGATGCCTATGCGCGCTTCACCGAGGCCGTGACGCGCGCTGGCAAGCGCGAATATCCGCTGCCGATGTACGTCAACGGCGCGCAGGGGCGGCCGGGCAAGCTGCCGGGCGAATATCCGAGCGGCGGGCCGCTGGCGCATCTGATCGAAGTGTGGCGCAAGGGCGCGCCGTCGATCGATTTCCTCGCGCCGGACATCTATTTCCCGAACTTCGCCGGGATCCTCGCGGGCTATGCGCGGCCGGGCAATCCACTGTTCGTGCCCGAGGCCAACAATGCCGGCGATCCGCGCGCGGCGGCGAATGCCTTCGGGGTGATCGCCCGGCACCGCGGGATCGGGTTCAGCCCCTTTTCGATCGAAGGGATCGACGGCCCCGGTGCGGCGAAGCTCGGCGCATTGTACGGATTGCTCGACAGCATGGCGCCGGAGATCCTGCGGGCGCAGGCGAGCGGGCGCATCCTCGGCTTCTCGCCGCCGGTGACGTTCGAGGGCGCGGTGGATGAGAAGCCGCAGGTGCAGACTTTGGGTGGCTACCGCTTCACCGTCAGCTTCGTCGATCCGTGGACGGCGAAGGACAAGCAGGTGCCCGCCGAGCATGGCGGCATGATCCTGTGGCTGGGCGGAGAGGATTATCTGATCGCGGGGAGCGGGATCACCGTGACGATGGAGCCTGTCGATGGCAAAGGCCGGGCCGGGCTCGACCGGGTCGAGGAGGGCGCCTTCATCGACGGACGCTGGGTGCCTGGCCGCCTGCTCAACGGCGACCAGACGCATCAGGGCCGGCACGTGCGGCTGCCGCCGGACGCGCAGGGCGTCCAGCGCGTGCGGCTATATCGTTACGGCTGAGAAGCGACCAAAAGCGGGTTCGCGCGTTGCGGGCGGCATGGAAAAACTCTGGTTCATCACCAATCCCGATTCCGGCACCACCAACCGCGCCAAATGCGAGGCGCTGGAAGCGGTGTTCGAGGAGAGCGGGCTCGCGCTCGCGGGCCGCACCGACTTTCCCGAAGAGAAATTACCGACGCCCGAGGATCTCGATGGCGCCAAGGTCGACACGGTGGTGCTGTTCGCCGGGGACGGGACGATCAACGCGGCGCTCTCTGCGCTCGAGAAGTGGCAGGGCGCATTCCTGATCCTGCCGGGGGGCACGATGAACCTGCTCGCCAAGGGCCTGCACAGCGAGACCGACCCGCAAAAGATCCTGCGCGCCGCGCACATTAGCGATCGGCGGGTGGCCTTGCCTTATGTGATCGCCGGCGAGCATCGCGCCTTTGTCGGGCTGATCCTCGGGCCGGCCGCTTCGTGGTTCCGCGCGCGGGAGGCGGTCCGCAAAGGGAGGCTGGGGCGGCTGCGTGCTGCCGTTCGCGGGGCGTGGCGCAAGACCTTCGGCGAGCGCGGCATTCGCGTTGCGGGGGCATCGGGGCTCGGCGATTCCTACCAGGCGGTGTTCGTCACCCCCGATCTCAAGGGCCTCGAAGTCGCCGCGGTCGATGCCCGCGACTGGGGCGCGATCGTCCAGCTCGGCTGGGACTGGCTGACCGGCGACTGGGTAACCGCGCATGCCGTCAGCGAGGCCTCAACTCAGGAACTGCGCGTGCGGGGCCATCGCCCGGCGCTCGCATTGTTCGACGGCGAACCGGTCACGCTCCAGCCGCATGAGAAGATCCGCGCGGGCAAGAGCCTCGAGACGTTCATCGCCACGCGCACCGACGAGGAGGTACCGGCGTCATGACTCGCCTGTTTCACGTCAGCGACGTCCATTTCGGCCGCGAGGATCGCGAGGCGATCGACTGGTTCGGCCGCAAGGTTCTGGAAGAACAGCCCGATGCAGTGATCATGACCGGCGATCTGACGATGCGCGCGCGGGCGAGCGAGTTCGCGGCGGCGGGTAAGTGGCTGGAGAGCCTCGGCCGGCCGGTGACGGTCGAGGTCGGCAACCACGATCTGCCCTATTTCAATCTGTGGGCGCGGTTCGTGACGCCGTACAAACGCTATAAGGCGATCGAACGGATGATCGAGAAGCCGCTCGACGTGAAGGGCGTGAGCGTGGTGCCGCTCAAGACCACCGCGCGCTTTCAGTTCCGCACCAACTGGTCGAAGGGCTATGTCAGCACGCGATCGTTGCAGGAGTCGCTCGCATTGGTCGAGGCGGTGCCCGGCGACGATCTGATCTTCGTCGCCGCGCACCATCCGCTGA
The DNA here is from genome assembly GCF_002796605.1 of Sphingomonas psychrotolerans. Classification (NCBI taxonomy): domain Bacteria; kingdom Pseudomonadati; phylum Pseudomonadota; class Alphaproteobacteria; order Sphingomonadales; family Sphingomonadaceae; genus Sphingomonas; species Sphingomonas psychrotolerans. The sequence goes on along the minus strand of NZ_CP024923.1, from coordinate 2,219,730 downwards.
TCGAGGCGGGGACGATGGCGACTTCGCAGACGCGCCGGGGGAGGGCGGCGCTCGATGCGCTGGCGACGGCCGGGGTGCATGCGGTGCTGACCGGCCATGTCCATGATCCGTTCGACGTCGCGCATGAGATCGAGGGCCGGACCGTGCGGCTGATCGGGGCGGGCACCCTGTCCGAACGCGTGCGGAGCCAGCCGCCTTCGTTCAACGAGATCCGGGTGGAGGGCCGCAGTTTCGAAACGATCGCCCGGTTCAAGGGCGAGGGGAGCGTGGTGCTTTAGCCACTTCCGTCACCCCGGCCTTGGGCCGGGGTCCACGGTGCGGCAGGCGATGTCCTTTGCGCGTCACGCTTTTTCCCGGGCGGCCTGGTGGACCTCGGCACAAGGCCCGGGTGACGCGTGAGGCTGGTTCAGCCCTGCGCCCGCGTCAGATCCTGTCCGAACACCAGCAGATTGCCGTCGGGCGCCACCACCATCAGCTCGCGCTGGCCATAGATCTGGTCGATCGGGCCATAGATGTCGCCGTCGTTGAGCAGCGGTGCCCTGGGCGCGAGCTCGGCGGCGATCGCGTCGACGTCGTGCACGTCGACATAATAACAAAAGCGGCGATTGCCCGGTGGGGCGCCATCGTCGCCGATATTCTCGACGAGGCGGAACGCCGCCGCCTCGCGCTGGACATAGGCATAGCTGCCTTGGCGGAAGCGGCATTCGAAGCCCAGGATCTCGGTGAAGAAGCGCACCGCCGCTTCGATATCCGGCACATGCATGAAGGGCGTGATGCGATAGAAATTGGACACGGGGGTTCCTCCCGCATCCACCGTATCCGACGCTGATATGCCGCGGTAGTGAAGTTCCATGCGATACTCCCTCTTGTCGCGCGATAGCTGCGCGACATGGAAGGAATGTGGAAGAACGCCGTTAAGTGCGGAACAACCCTAAGGGGCCGCGTCCGCCGGTGTTCCATGTCGACCAATTGGGGAAGACATAGGGCATGTCGGCATCGCTCACGCCGTGCCAGCGGGCGATCGCGCCGATATATTCCTCCTGCGCGATCGCGGGGACGAAGCGGCCTTCGTTGCTGACGTCGTGCGCGCCGCCGATCACCGGATCAGGATAGGCGCCGAAGATGCCGCCGGGGGTGACGTTGCCGCCGACGACGAGGTGGTTGCTGCCCCAGGCGTGATCGGTGCCGTTCTGGGCATTGCCTTTGAAGGTGCGGCCGAAGTCGCTCATCGTGAACGCGGTGACGTTTTCGGCCATGCCGATCGACTGCATCGCGCGGTGGAAAGCCGCGAGCGCCATGGCGAGATCGGCGAGCAGATTGGCGTGAGTGCCGGTGTCGTTGTTGCCGCCATTCACCTGGCCCGAATGATTGTCGAAGCCGCCCTGGCTGACCATGAAGGTCTGGCGGTCATGCCCGAGCGTCGAGCGCGCGGCGATCATCCGGGCGACGCGCATCAGCTGGCGGGCGACGTCGCTGGTCAGCGCGGCGCCGGTGACCGGGTTGACGAAATAGCCGTCGAGCGCGCTGGTCGCGCCGATGATCGTATTGGCAGTGACGGCCTGGCCGTAGGCGCCGGTGATGTCGCGGGCGGTGGTCTCGGTCATCGCGCCATAGGTCGTGCCGTTGGCGAAGGCGTCTACCGCCGCATTCTTGGCCTGGTTGGCGGCATTGCCGCCAGCGCTGTAGCCACTGCGGCCCAGCGTGCCGGTGGAAGGGAGTACCAGCGCCGAGCTGGTCCGGCCGATCGTCGCGAGGTTCGATCCCGCCAGCGAGATCATCGAGGGTGTCGAAGACGCGGCCATGCGATCGGTCATCCGGCCCATGAAGCCGTCGATGCTGACGTCGCGGGCGCGCAGACCCTGCCAATGCGCCTGCTCGTCCGAATGGCTCATCAGATTGGTCGGGCGCAGATCAGGGCGCGACTGATAGGTCGCTTTGGTCAGCGGCGCGAACAGCGTGCCGGCGTTGAGCACCAGCGCGAGGCTGCCTTCGTCCCAGAGCGGGCGGAGTGCGGCCATCGACGGGTGGAGCGCGTAGGCGGCGTTGGTCAGTGGGGTCAGCGCCGGCGCCTTGATGCCGACCGAGCCGCGCGAGGCGAGATAGGTCGCGTGACGCGCATCGGTGGGGATCACCATGTTCCAGCCGTCATTGCCCCCGAACAGGAACACGCCGACCATCGCGCGGTAGCTGCCGCTCGGCGCCGCCATTGCGCTGGTGCGGCCGAGCTGGCCCATGGCAGCCACCGCGCCGGTGCCGGCGACGAGGCGAACGAAATCGCGGCGGGACAAGGTCATCTGGTTTCCTTACCGGTCGACGAGGAAGAGCGGGCTCGAGGCCGCGACATAGAGCATCATCTGGGCGCGCTTGCGGGCCTGGAGCAGCGGATCGGCATTGGTGATCGCCGTCGCCGCGGTCTTGAGCGCGTCCTTCTGCGGCTGGTTCAGCGTGTTGGCGAACATCAGCAGATCGATGCGGGCGATCATCGCATCGAGATCGGTGCCGAACGCCTCCCATCCGCTCCACAGCGGCTGGCTCAGCGAGGAATTGGGCATGCCCGAGGCGAGCGTGAATTCCGCCCGCGTGGCGTCGCCGCCCACCGTCCAGTCATAGACGAAATTGTGCCAGCGCAGCACGTTCGAGGTGTTGAGCAGCTTCGACGCGGGGCTCTTGAGCGTGGTGCTGCCGGGCAGCGGATAATCGGTGGGATAGAAATTGAATACCGAGGGCGCGCGCATCACCGGCTGGCCCATGCTGGTGTCGCGATTGACGAAGACATAGCCGTCGGTGGTGAAGCCGATGACGCGGGCGAGGCCGGTCATCAGCAGCACCGGCTCCTTGACCTTGCCCGAAGCAGCGCCGGGCGCGGCGCGGGCCTCGGCATCGGTCAGGATCGTGCGGACGACGGCCTTGAGGTCGCCGCGGACGCCGCCGCCATTGTTGGCGAACACCGCCGCGACGCGGCCGACATAAGCGGGCGTCGGGTTGGGCGTGACGAGATGGGTGATCAGGAACTTCGAGACGAAGGGCGCAGTCGAGGCGTTGTTGAACGCGGCGTCGACCACCGCGGCGACGCTCGCCTCCTGCGTGGCGCCCGCGCCGACCGAAGTGCCGAGGAACGCCTTGGCGGTGCTGTCGTAGCGCGCCGCCACTGCGATCATAGGCTGCGAATAGTCGCGGGCATTGCCGTCGGTGATCGCCGCGCCGCCGACCCGGGCATAGGTCCAGCCGGTGAGCGCGCGGGCGACGCCGCGAATGTCTTCGGGGGTGTAATTGGGCTGGCGCGCGCCGGTGGCGTCCAGTTTCGGCGTGCCGTCCATGTTGAGCTGGTCGGGGCCCATCGAGAACAGCTGGAGGAATTCGCGGGCGTAATTTTCCGACGGCGCCGACTTGTTGCTGTCGGCCATGTCGAGATAGTCGCCCATATAGCCGAGCATCGTCGCCCGGGCGAGCACGTCGCGGAAATTGCCGAAGGCGCTGTCGAGGAAGATCTGGTTGAACGCGGCGATGCCGGCGGCCGAATTCACTTCGGCCTCGGACGCGACGATCATCTGGCCGAGCGCGAAGGCGACGCGCTGGCGGAGCTGATCGGGCGCCATCACGGCATCCGAATAGAAACGCATCGCCGCGGGCACGCGCGAGAAATGCTGGCGGGCGCAGACGGTGTCGCCGCTGGTGCAGAAGTCGCGGCGGACCTCGACGGCGAGATCGGTATAGGTGCTGCCGGTCGCGGCGAACTGCTCGTCCAGCCACGCGTTGACGCCCAACTCCTTGATCCGCGAGACCAAAGCAGGCGTCGGGCCGAAGCTCGCCTGTCTGGCGAGGCGCGCGGCGTCGGCTTCGGTGAAGCTCGGCGTGGGAGTGGGCGCGGGCGTGACCGAGACGACGCCGCCACCGGCGGACCCGCCGCTGCTGGCGCCGCCGCCGCCGTCGCAAGCCGACAGCATCGTGAGAAAGGCTACGCCGAGCGTGGCCGAAACGCGTGATCTGAACACTGAATGATCCCCCGCCGCCGCGCGCGCGCAACCTGCATCCTTATGAATAGATGTAGACGGTTAATCGGATAAGGTGAGGGAATAGCTAAGAAAAATTTAGCCAGAGTTCATTCCGCGGAGTGAGGCGCCAAATCTCTTTCCTCGGGGGCGCGCATGCAAACGAAAAGGGCGGCCCGTTGCCGGACCGCCCTCTCGTTGTTCTGGGTAGAAAGCTTAGCGCTTCGAGAACTGGAAGCTACGGCGGGCCTTGGCCTTGCCGTACTTCTTGCGCTCGACCGTGCGGCTGTCGCGGGTCAGGAAGCCGGCTGCCTTGACTGGCGCGCGGAGCACCGGCTCGTAGCGCGTCAGCGCCTGGCTGATGCCGTGCTTGACGGCGCCGGCCTGGCCCGAAAGCCCGCCGCCCTTGACGGTGCAGATCACGTCATACTGGCCCTCGCGCTCGGCGACACCGAACGGCTGGTTGATGACGAGACGCAGCGTGGGACGCGCGAAATAAACTTCCTGATCGCGGCCGTTGATCGTGATCTTGCCGCTGCCCGGCTTGATCCAGACGCGCGCGACGGCGTCCTTGCGGCGCCCGGTCGCATAGGAACGGCCGAGGCTGTCGATGATCTTCTCGCGCAGCGGCATGGTCGGTGCCGGCGGTGCGTTCAGATACTCGTCGGCGCTTGCGGGCACGCCCGCAGGTGCTTCACCGGCGGCGATGGCGCCGAGATCGGAGAGGGACTGGCGGTTGTCGGACATTATGCGCCCACCTTGTTCTTGCGGTTCATCGACGCGATGTCGAGGAGTTCGGGGTTCTGCGCGGCGTGCGGATGCTCGGTGCCGGCGAAGATGCGCAGGTTGCGCATCTGCTGACGGCCGAGCGGGCCGCGCGGGATCATCCGCTCAACGGCCTTTTCGAGCACGCGCTCCGGGAAACGACCCTCGAGCACCTTGGCTGCGGTGATTTCCTTGATGCCGCCGGCATAGCCGGTGTGCTTGTAATAGACCTTGTTCGCCAGCTTCTTGCCGGTGAAACGGATCTTGTCCGCGTTGATCACGACGACATTGTCACCGCAATCGATATGCGGGGTGAAGCTCGTCTTGTGCTTGCCGCGCAGCACGTTGGCGATGATCGTCGCAGCGCGACCGACCACCAGGTCCTCGGCATCGACGAGATGCCACTTCTTCTCCACCTCGGTCGGCTTTACCGACTTGGTGGTCTTCATCAGCGCCTTCATGGCCTGTGACCTTTTTTCGAGTATGAAATACAAGCGCGCCAGCCTTCCGGCCGGCGCGGTTGAGTGCGCATTTGGCTGAGAGGCTCCCGAAAGTCAAGCAAATCGGGGTGTTTGCTGACGGGTATTATAATACCAGGCGCTCAATCGGGCCAATCGGAAGGGTTTGCGCGCGCGACGCTGAGGCGAGTGACGAGCACGGTCTGGCGTGTGGCAGTGCCGTTGCGCAGGGTGTCGAGCCCGTTGGCGATCAGGCCCGTCCGTGGATCGGAGGTGCGGACCCGCTCGAGTGCGACCGAGCCCGAAGCCGCGGGCTGGCCATTCGTGGGCAGGGCCATGGTCGCCGCGGCAAGGGTCGTGGTGCGGATCAGGCCATTGTCGGCAGCGGCCGTGCGGCGAGTGCCCTCGAGCACGATCGGGGTGCCAAAGGGCGAGGTGCCGGGGAGCTTGATCGGGACGACGGTACCGACAGGGTCGAGCGGATCGGAGATGATCGCGGCGGTGACGAGCGTGGCGAGGAGCGCGCGTTGACGCTCGGGCGGGAGTGCGCGCAGGGGGGCGGCGACTTTCTCGGCCAGCTTCCGGGCTTCCCCCGGCGGCAGGCTCTGCCGGGTGGCGGCCGCGTCGGAGATGCGTTGGCAGACCCGCTCCCACAAAGTCGCGATCTCGTCGACCTCGACCACCCGGCCTTCGCTATCGAGATGCAGCACGATCTTGCGACCGGCCAGCGCGGAAAGCCCGCGCTCGACGAGATTGCCGAGTGGCTGCGGAGCCTCGCTGGCGCTGCCGAGTATCAGCGCCTCGGCGCGATACCCGTTGCCCTCCTTGTTGAAACGGACGAGCCGTTCGAGGCGATAATGGCGCTCGGGCGCGGCCTCGGTACGCTCGGTCAGGATCCGTAGTGGGGTGTCGACAGGCGGCGCGAAGATCGGCGCGGCGATGCTCGCCTGCAGGGCGATGGCCGCCAGCAGCATCAGCCGGTTTCCGCCGCGACCCAGTCGCTCACCGCCGCGCCGGCGGCGACGGGCCAGGTCTCGACTACTGCCAGATCATAAGGATGCAGCACCTCGATGCGGGCCCGCAAGCGCCCCGCGAGCTGAGGCGTCGTCTTGAACAGCGCCGGAACCTCGTCGCCGCGCTCGACCGCGCCCTGCCAGCGATAGATCGAAGTGCAGGGCGCGAGGATGTTGACGCAAGCGGCGAGGCGCTCGGCGAGGACGGTTTCTGCGATGTGCTCGGCTTCGGCACGGCCGGGAAAAGTGGCGTAGAGCAGAGCGATGTCGCTCATCGACGCTGGCCGACCGCGTGCGCGCCCCAGGCGGTTGCGATCACGAGCAACGCGCCGGTGAACTGGTGGAGCGCCGCGAGGGTGATGTTCATGTTCGACATGACCGTGGCGATGCCGAGCAGGATCTGGATCCCGAATGCGCTGTGGATCGCGATCGAGGCGCGGCGGTCGATCCCGCGGGTGGCGCGGGCGAGCAGGATCAAGGCGGCGACCGCCACCCATGCCCACCAGCGATGAACGAAGTGGACGATCGCCGGATCGTTGAACAACGCATCGAGGAACGGCCGGCCTTCGACAGTGGCGCCGGGGAAGAAGCGGCCGTTCATCAGCGGCCATTGATCGGTGACGAGCCCGGCGTTGAGGCCGGCGACCAACGCGCCGAACAGCAACTGGACGAACAGGATCATGCCAGTGAGCGCGCCCAGTCCGGTCAGGCGGGCGGGGCGGGCCTGCGGGTTGCGGATGAGCTTGCGCAAGTCGAGCGCCGTCCAGACGATTCCGGCCAGTGTGAACAAGGCGACGAGCAGGTGCACGGCGAGGCGGATATGGCTGACGTCGGTGCGGACGCTCAGCCCCGACTGAACCATCCACCAGCCGATCGCGCCCTGCAGCCCGCCGAGCGCGAGCAAAGCCACCAGCCGCCAGCTATAGCCGCGCGGAATCTGCCGGCGCACGGCGAACCACAGCAAGGGCAGCGCGAAGGCCAGACCGATCAGCCTGCCCAGCAGCCGGTGGAGATATTCCCAGAAGAAGATCGCCTTGAACCCGGCGAGCGTCATGCCCTGGTTGAGCTGCTGATATTCGGGAATGCGCTTGTAATGTTCGAATTCAGCCTGCCATTGCGCATCGCTGAGCGGCGGCACGATCCCCGAAATCGGCTTCCACTGGGTGATCGACAGACCGGACTCGGTGAGGCGGGTGATCCCGCCGATCACTACCATCAGCACGATCAGCGCTGCGACGAAGAACAGCCAGTTGGCAAGGGCACGCGGCCGTGCGGTGGGGGAGAAAGAAATCTTCTGAAGCACGGCGCCGGTTTAGGCGCGGATCCTCTCAAAAGCTAGGCGCGCGCCGCCAGCGACGACGCCAATCCAGGTTGAGAACCATAATCTGCCGGGCTGGCGCGGCGCCAGAGTCCGATAGGCCTCGATAGCCGGCTGCTTAGAAGCGCAACGACGCTATGTGCCAAAAGGTGGCATGCGCGAGCTTCGGCACCTAATTCTGCACGGGCCAGTGTAAGCGTTCGTTCGGGCGACCGATCTAGCCCTCCATCACCCTTACCGCCCGTTCCAGATTCGCCCGCAAGATCGTACGGTGGAATGGCGCGATCACTGCCAGGTAGGTCCGCCCCAGCCGGTTATGGCAATGCACTACTGTCACCACGACCAGCTCCCGCCCGCCCGCCGCGCCCGTGCGCAGCAGGATCGCGGCTCGGAAGTCGAGATGCCGGTCGTCCCCGCCCATCACCAACTCCCCCGCACTCTTCGACAGCAGCGGAAGGTAGCCGATCACCTGTAACCCCCGCGCCGCCGCGGCAGCACCGATCGCGCGAGACGATTTGACGCCGACGGTCGCCATCACCGCATCGCGCACCCAGGTCAGCATGCGAATCCACCCCGCCTGCCGCTCGAACGCGATGCGTGCCAGCACTTCGAGATCGCCGCTCGCCCCCGCCGGCAGGTGAATCGCGAACGCATCCAGCAGGTCCGCGCCCACATAAAGCGGTGCCAGCACGCTGTCGGACGGCACGGGCACCGCATGTGCTTTGATTATACCGCCAGCTTTTCCCAAAGTGTCATCGGCCGCAAGGGGTGAAGGCAACCAAGTTGCCCGATCCACCGCGTCTTCCCGCGTGGGCCCGGCCGGCTCGATGCGAGGTACCATTTTGCGCGTCCTTCTGCTATCATTTTCTTAGCAAGAGAATTACCTCGACCGCTACGAAAAGTATAGCATGAAATTTCCCAAACCTGGCCAGCCCGTACGCGGGTCGCAAACCGGACGCCCAACTATGGCGCTTCTCGATCTGCTGGGGCGGCGCATGAGTTTGCGCGTGTTGTGGGAGCTTGCCCACGCCGGACAACCTCTAACGTTTCGGGAACTGCAAGCGGTCGCGGAAACAAATCCGAGCCTCCTCAACACGCGCCTCAAGGAACTGCGGGCCGCCGCTATCGTAGTCCATCACACTGGCGGCTATGGCCTAAGCGAAGAAGGGAAGGCCTTGGTCCGCCTCATCATGCCGCTTCACGAGTGGGCCGCCGCGTGGGGTGCAAGACTCGCGCCCGAAGATGATGCGCCGGCAGCGCTACATGCGATGCAAGACACTCTGAAAGGGACTGGCCAAGATCACAAAAAGTGAGGTCGTGAACTCATAAAGCGTAAGGCCGATTAGCGGTTTGCACAGAAGCGACTCGACCTGACCATTGGTCTAGGGGTGGTTGGGCTTGGTGAGCCGGTGCTCGATGGCGTTTGCCTCGCAGATTATGTCGAAGCGCATCTGGCGCGACCAGGCGGTGTGGCGGTTGCGTGGTTGGTCAGCGAAACAGCATCCGGTTCGACCGGCTGATCGCCTCGATCGCGGGCATGTTCGACGCGGTCGGCCTGGCGGGTCTTCATAGCGACCAGGACAGTGCCGTTGGCGGACGTCGAGCGCGTCTGGCGCGACGAGGGCGCCCAGCGGATCGTCTTCACCGTCGACGCAGGTTGAAGGCCTAGGCCTCCGGAAGCTGGAGCGGCGGCGGGGCGGGGCGCCGCTTCATTGCGATGTCGATCAGCGTCTCGAGCTGGATCAGCCGTTCGCGGGTCTCCTGCGAGTCGCGGCGCGCCTCTTCGGCGACCTTGAGCGCCTGCTCGACCTTGTACTGGAGCAACGTGACCTGCTGGAGCGCCCGGAGCGCGTCGCTCCAGAAGCTCATTGGCGCGTGCCGCCCGACAGGGCCTCGCCGAGCGCGTTCCAGTCGATGTCGGTGCGCGTCAGCAACTGTTCGCGCACCTGCGTGCGATAGGCATTTTCGTCGAAGGTCGCGGCGCGCGCCTGTTCAGTCTCGAGCGCCGCGAACGCTTTTTCGGTACTCGCGTTGGCGGCCTCGAGCTGGATGAGCAGTTCGCGCATCAGCATCTGCTCGGCTTCGCTCGGCTCCGAATAGCGTTCGGCGGCGGTGCGCATATAGTCGCTGACGGTCATGTCCGCCGCGGCGGCGCTGTCGGCGATGCGTTGCTTTTCGGCCGGGGACACCAGCACGACGACGCGGCTCGATCGCGGATGCTGAAGCTGGGTAGCCATGCACATGTACATGTCATGTGCTTGCAGGATTTTCAAGGACCTCAGGCGCGCGCGTCGGTCACCGCGGCTTCGTTGTAGCGCAGCGCCTTGAGCACCGTATCGACGATGTTCGCGGCGTTGAGGCCGGCTTCGTCATATTGCTTCTCGGGCTTGTCCTGATCCTGGAAGATATCGGGCAGGCGCATCGTCCGCAGCTTGAGGCCAGCGTCGATCAACCCCTGATCGCTCGCAAGAGTGAGCACATGCGCACCGAGGCCGCCGATCGCGCCTTCCTCGATCGTGACCGCGACTTCGTGGCTGGTGAGCAGCTTGCGGATCAGTTCCTCGTCGAGCGGCTTGGCGAAGCGCAGATCGGCGACGGTGGTCGAGAGGCCGCGTGCCTCGAGCGCGTCGGCGGCCTTGAGCGCTTCGGCGAGGCGGGTGCCGAGCGACAGGATCGCCACGGTCTTGCCTTCGCGGACGATGCGGCCCTTGCCGATCTCGAGCCGCTGAGGGACCTCGGGAAGCGCGATGCCGACGCCGTTGCCGCGCGGATAGCGCACTGCGATCGGACCCGTATCATGTTCGGCGGCGGTGTAGGTCATATGGACCAGTTCGGCTTCGTCGGCGGGGGCCATCACTACGAAATTGGGGAGCGTCGCCAGATAGGTGACGTCGAAGCTGCCGGCATGAGTCGCGCCGTCGGCGCCGACCAGCCCGGCGCGGTCGATCGCGAAGCGCACCGGCAAATTCTGGATCGCGACATCGTGGACGACCTGGTCGTAGGCGCGCTGGAGGAAGGTCGAGTAGATCGCGCAGAATGGCCGCATGCCCTGCGCGGCGAGGCCGGCGGCGAAGGTGACGGCATGCTGCTCGGCGATGCCGACGTCGAAGGCGCGGTCGGGATGCGCCTGCGCGAACTTGTCGACCCCGGTGCCCGAGGGCATCGCCGCGGTGATCGCGACGATCCGTGGGTCGGTGTCGGCGAGCTTCGCCAGCGTCTCGCCAAAGACGTTCTGATAGGAAGGCGGCCCCGGGGGGGCCTTGTCCTGCGTGCCGGTGATCACGTCGAACTTCTGGACGCCGTGATATTTGTCCGCCGATTCCTCGGCCGGGCCATAGCCCTTGCCCTTTTTGGTGACGACATGGACGAGGATCGGGCCATGCTCGCTATCGCGGACATTCTCGAGCACCGGGATCAGATGGTCGAGATTGTGCCCGTCGATCGGACCGACATAATAGAAACCGAGCTCTTCGAAGAGAGTGCCGCCGGTCGCCATGCCGCGGGCGAATTCCTCGGCCTTCTCGGCGGCGTTGTGGACGCGCTTCGAGATGCGGCGGATCGCGCGCTTGGCGAAGTTCCTGAGGCCGAGATAGTTGGACGAGGACACCGTCCGCGCGAGATAGGCGGAGAGCCCGCCCACCGGCGGCGCGATCGACATGTCGTTGTCGTTGAGGATCACGACGAGCCGATTGCCCGCCGCCTCGGCATTGTTCATCGCCTCATAGGCCATGCCTGCACTCATCGCGCCGTCGCCGATCACTGCGATGCCCTTGCCGGGCTGGCCGTTCAGCTTGTTGGCGACCGCGAAGCCCAGAGCGGCAGAAATCGAAGTAGAGGAGTGCGCCGCGCCGAACGGGTCGTATTCGCTCTCGCTGCGCCTGGTGAAGCCCGAGAGGCCGCCGCCCTGGCGCAGCGTGCGGATCCGGTCGCGGCGGCCGGTGAGGATCTTGTGCGGGTAGCATTGGTGCCCGACATCCCAGATCAGCCGGTCGCGCGGCGTATCGAACACATAATGGATCGCGACGGTCAGCTCGACCACGCCGAGCCCCGAGCCGAGATGCCCGCCGGTCGTGCCTACCGCCGAAATCGTCTCCGCGCGCAGCTCGTCGGCGAGCTGGCGGAGGTCGGCCGGCTTGAGCTTGCGGAGGTCGGCGGGCGTGTCGACGGTGTCGAGCAGCGGCGTGCTTGGAAGGTCGGCCATCGAATCGCCTTACCCCAGCGTTTCCCGCAAGTCGAACGCTCGAATCATTGAAAAGACGTGCAGTTTCCGTGCAGCGTCGCCGCCATCTAGTCGCAGTCGGCGCATTTCCCGCGCACTTCGATCACCGGGCGCACCGGCGAGAAGCCCGCCGTCTTCGCCGCGGACCTTACGTTCTTGGTGATCGTATCGTCGTCGAGATGGGTGGTCTGGCCGCAACTGTCGCAGACGAGGAAGATGCAGTCGTGCAGGCAGTCCGGATGCGCGTTGGCGACATAGGCATTGGCGCTCTCGACACGCCGGGCGAGGTTCGAGCCGACGAACAGGTCGAGGATGCGATAGACGCTGTTGGCGGCGACGCGGCGCCCCTCCGCCTTCGAGACGGCTTCGGCGATGTCATAGGCGGAGGCGGGTTTGTCGAACCCGGCCAGCGCCTCGAACACGCGCTCGCGCATCGCCGTCCACTGCTCGCCCGATTTCTCGAGCGTCGCCTGCGCGGCCTGAGTCAGGTCGTGGCCGTGATGCTCATGATGGTCGTGTACAGGCATGGCATAGATTTAGGGAGGCGGAGGGCCTCCGGCAAGCGCCTCAGTAGGTGGCGCGGCGGTTGAGGTCGTGGCCGAGCGCGACGAGGCTCACGCCGATCAGCGTCCAGAACATCTCGAACCCGCCATGCGGAAGCGACAGCGCGCCGGCCATGATGCCGATCCCGAACGCGCCGACCAGAGCCGGAGCCATATAGCCATGCGAGAGCACGCCCTTGCCCAGCGCGATGATCCCGAAGCCGATTGCGAGCGTGAGGCCGATTTCATGAATCGCCGGATGCACCAGCGCGCCGGCCGAGGAGAGAATCGTCAGCAGCACCGTCGTCGCGACGCAGTGCACGAGGCACAGACCGCTGAGCCCGATCGCGATGCGATCGAAGCTTGCGTCGATACCGCCCCAGAAGCGGGATATCGGGAGACTCACCAGCATGGGCAGGGATATAGGCGGGAAAGGATGAAGGTACAATATATCATCGTCGAGCCGATGCGCGCTGCGACGAATAGAATTCGCGGGATCGGGATGTCTGGAAAAAGAGAGTCGGACGTAGGCCGAGTGACGCTCTAGGGCACGTCACCCGGCCACGCCCGCTGTCACCCTAAATAGGTGTGCCGCGGGTCGTTTTCCACCCCGGCTGCGCCGGTGCGGATTTCTGCTGCGTCGGGGCGAGTTGAGTCACGCCCGCGCACCATAATAATGCGCCTGTGCGGCTTCGGTTGCGCTCACGGCGAGCAACGAGCGCGCGTCGTTGGCGGTGCGCACCTTGCCGGTCCGGTCCGACGCCGCATCGAGCACGCGATCGAGCAGCGCCTGGCCTTCCTCCCACCAGCCGATGCCGCTTGCGGCATTGAGATGGCCCTGCGGCCCGGCATCGACGAAGAAGCTGCCCCAGCCGCCGGCCAGCGCACGCGCCTTTTCAGGCGCGATCCACGGGTCGTCGCTGCTTGCCACGACGATCGAGGGGAAGGGCAGGGGCTTGGTGGGCGTCGGCTGGAACGCCGCGAGCTCGGGCCGGACCTCGTCGCGGTCGACATCGGCGGGGGCGACCAGCAATGCGCCGGCGACCGGCCAGCCGAAGGGCTGCCCCGCCAGTTCGGCCCACCATGTGACGGCGAGGCAGCCGAGGCTGTGCGCGGCGAGGACAACCGGCGCCTGCGCGCTGCGGATCGCCTGGTCGAGCTTGGTCACCCAGGTGTTGCGATGCGGCGTATCCCACATGCCGAGCTCGACCCGGTGGGTGTCGGGGCGCGACTGCTCCCACAAGGTCTGCCAGTGGGAGGGACCCGAGCCGCCGAGCCCGGGGACGGTGAGGATGATCGGCGAATGGTCGTCGATAGGCGAGAAAATAGACATTCTTTCCGCTCCTGCGGGAGGGAGGCCGGAGCTTGGATATATATCCTATCGATTTAGTGGGCAATAGGACTGCGTCGGATAGTCGCGGGTTTGCGATGGTCCGTTGTTGGAGGCCTGACCGTAGCTGCTGGCGTTCCCCTCCCGCTTGCGGGAGGGGTTAGGGGAGGAGATCTCCGCGAGCGAATGGGGCGTCATTCAGCCCCTCCCCCGGGGCCCCCTCCCGCAAGCGGGAGGGGGGCGGAAGGCTGGCGGCGGATGCCGAGCCTCGCCTCAGATGTGCAGCGCACGCCCATAGGCGCCGAGCACGCTCTCGTGCATCATCTCGCTCAGCGTCGGGTGCGGGAACACCGTCTCCATCAGCTCGGCCTCGGTGGTCTCGAGCGTCTTGCCGATCGTGTAGCCCTGGATCAGTTCGGTGACCTCCGCGCCGATCATGTGCGCGCCGAGCAGCTCGCCGGTCTTCGCGTCGAACACCGTCTTCACGAAGCCTTCGGCCTCGCCGAGCGCGATCGCCTTGCCGTTGCCGATGAAGGGGAAGTTGCCGACCTTCACCGCGTAACCCGCTTCCTTCGCCTTGGCCTCGGTCAGGCCGACGCTGGCGATCTGCGGGTGGCAATAGGTGCAGCCCGGGATGTTGCGCGGGTCCATCGCGTGCGGGTGGTTGCCGGCGATCGCCTCGGCGGCGATCACGCCTTCGTGGCTTGCCTTGTGCGCGAGCCAGGGCGGCGCGGTGATGTCGCCGATCGCATAGAGCCCGTCCACATTGGTCTTGCAGGCGGGATCGGTCTTGAGGAAGCCGCGCTCGTCCATCGCGACGCCGAGCTCCTTGAGCCCGATATTCTCGGTGTTGGGCACGATGCCGATCGCGACGATGACATGGCTGAACTCGCTTTCGGTCGCCTTGCCGTCGTGGGCGATGATCGTCGCCTTCACCCCGTTGGCGTCGGCGGCGATCTTGTCGATCTTCGCGCCGGTCAGGATCGTCATACCCTGCTTCTTGAGTGCCTTTTCGAGGAAGGTGGACACATCGACGTCCTCGACGGGGACAATCCGGTCGAGCATTTCGACCACGGTCACCTCGGCACCCATATCGTTGTAGAAGCTGGCGAACTCGATCCCGATCGCGCCCGACCCGATGACGAGGAGCTTCTTCGGCATTTCGGGCGGGGTCATCGCGTGGCGATAGGTCCAGACGCGCTTGCCGTCGGTGGGCAGATTGGGGAGATCCCGCGCGCGCGCGCCGGTGGCGAGGATGATGTTCTTCGCCTCGAGATCGGTCTTCTTGCCGTCCTTGTCGGTGACGCTGAGCTTGCCCTTTCCGGTGAGCTTGCCCTCGCCGAAATGCACCGCGATCTTGTTCTTCTTCATCAGGTGCGTGACGCCCTGATTGAGCTGCTTGGCCACCCCGCGCGAGCGCTTGACCACTGCCTCGATATCCGCGCTGATCCCCTGCGCGACGAGGCCGTAATCCTTGGCGTGCTGCATGTAATGATAGATCTCGGCCGAGCGGAGCAGTGCCTTGGTGGGGATGCAGCCCCAGTTGAGGCAGATGCCGCCCAGCAATTCGCGCTCGACGATCGCGACCTTGAGTCCAAGCTGCGCGCCGCGGATCGCGGCGACATAGCCGCCGGGGCCCGAGCCGAGGACGATGAGGTCGTATTGGTCAGCCACGAAGAAACTCCTTTGTCATTCGGCGAATATGGTATCCGCCGCCGCCCATGCCAGGCCGGTGATCATTCCCAGAATTGCGGTAGCGACGACGACGAGCCAGGACCCGTTGGATCGCGACTTGTTAGTCGATGCCAGCACGATGAACCACACGATCAGCGGCCCCGCGGCGAGGATCCCCGCAAGCGGATAGCGCAGCCAGCGGTTCGCGGGGAGCCATTGCGCGGTCATTGCGCTGTCCGCCATCGGAAAGCAGATTGCGGCCCATGCCCCGACAAAAACCAGCGCCGCCAGGATCGCGCGCAGCTTCGTGTCCGGGCGCCGTGTCAGCCGCTCGACCAGGAAGACGATCGGCAGCGCGGCCAGCGGCGGCTTCAACAGCGCGGGCGCGACAAGCCTGTGCGACTGGAAGACATTCGGCGTCAGAACCAACGACACCAAACCCCAGGCCACGAGGTAGCCGGCGAGCAGCATCGCTATCCCGCGCGTGCATCCCGCCATGCCATAGTCGCTGCTTCGATAGGCGAGCCAGAACCCGACCAGCCCCGCCAGCATGATCAGCAGCATTGCGGCAAGCGGCGCGCCGTCGGTGAGGATCGCCGCGCCCAGCGTGGCGCCGATCAGCAAAGGTATCGCCAGCACCGGGCCGCTCATCGCCATGACGGCCAGGGCGAATTGCGTCCGTCGCAGGATCGAGCGGAGCAGCGTGGTGCCCTCGGGCTCCCGGTGGCGCACCGCCGCGCCGATGCCGAAGCTCGCCGCCACCAACGCCGCACTCACGATCGAAATCGTAAGCGCGGGCTCGGCGGCCGCGAGCAGCATCAGGCTTCGACACCGTCCACCAACCGGGGCCGGCGCCCCTCGTCGATCGCGACGAAGACGAACTGCGCCTGCGTGACGAGGCAGCTTTCCTCGGCATGGCGCGCGCGGCGCCACGCGGCGACGTCGATCGTCATCGAGGTGCGGCCGACCTTGACCAACTCGGCAAAGACCGAGACTTCGTCGCCGACTGCGACGGGCGCGTGGAACTTCATCCCCTCCACCGCGATGGTCACCGCGCGGCCGTGCGAGTGGCGCGAGGCGACGAGACCGGCGGCCATGTCCATCTGGCTCATCAGCCAGCCGCCGAAGATGTCGCCATAGGGATTGGCATCGGCGGGCATCGTGGTGACGCGGATCGCGGGCTGGCGATCGGGCGGGCTGTCAGCCATTGACGGTGTCTCCAGATTCAGGGTCCAGCTTCGCGCGGTCGGGCGCATAAGCGCGGCGCACCGGCCCGATGCCCATCAGCACCACTGCGGCCATGCAGGCAAAAGCGACGAGCCAGATATCGTCGGTCGCGCGCGGATAGGACCAGGCCGCCGCCCACGCGATCAGCACCGCGGCGACCAGCCCGATCAGGATGTGCGCGACCTCGATCACGACGCGCACGTTCCTGTTCTCGGCGACGTCGAAGCCGATGGCGGTGCGGAATATCTTGATGAGCCTGCGCACCGCCGCGGCCTCAGGCGATCATGCCCATCGGGGCTTCGACGAGCGCCTTGAACGTCTTCATCAGCTCGGCGCCGTCGGCCCCGTCGATCGCGCGGTGATCGAAGCTGCCGGTCGCGCTCATGATCGTCGCGATCTGCAGCGAATCGTCGATCACATAGGGGCGCTTCTCGCCCGCGCCGATCGCCATGATCATGCCCTGCGGCGGATTGATCACTGCCTCGAACTGCTTGATCCCGAACATGCCCATGTTCGACAGGCTGGCGGTGCCGCCCTGATATTCCTGCGGCTGCAGCTTGCCTTCCTTGGCGCGGCCCGCAAGGTCCTTCATCTGGGTCGAGATGGAAGAGACGCTGACTCCCGCCGCGTCGCGGATGATCGGAGTGATCAGCCCGGTGGGGGTCGACACCGCGACCGAGACGTCGGCGCGGCTGTACTTGATGAGCCTGTCGCCAGTGTAGGTGACGTTGCACTTCGGCGTCTGGATCAAGGCGACGCCGAGCGCCTTGATCAGCAGATCGTTGACCGAGAGCTTCACCCCGCGCGGCTCGAGCGCCTTGTTGAGCTCGGAGCGCAGCTTGAGCAGCGCGTCGAGGCGGATGTCGACGGTGAGATAGATGTGCGGGATCGTCTGCTTCGACTCGGTGAGGCGGCGCGCGATCGTCTTGCGGATGTTGGAGAGCTTCTCTTCCTCGTGCGGGATGCTTTCGTCGTACCAGACCGGCTTGTGCTCGGCGGGCGCGGCTGCAGGAGCGGGCGCGGACGGAGTCGGAGCCGCGGCGGCGGGCGCGGCGCCGGGCTTGGCACCGTCGAGGTCGGCCTTGACGATGCGGCCGTTCGGACCCGAACCGCTCAGCGAGGCGAGGTCTACGCCCTTCTCGGCGGCAAGACGTTTGGCCAGCGGGCTTGCCTTTATGCGGCTACCGGTGTCGGCGCCGTTCGCCTTTGCGGATGTGGCAGTGGGAGCAGGAGTCGGGGCCGGAGTAGCCTCGGTCTTCGCCGCAGGGGCGGGCGCCGGAGTCGGGGCCGGCGCAGCGGCGGCCGGGACGTCCTCGCCTTCGCCGGCCATCACGGCGATGACGGTGCCCACCTTCACATTGTCGGTGCCCTCGGGAACGGTGATCTTGCCGATCACCCCCTCATCGACGGCTTCGAATTCCATCGTCGCCTTGTCGGTCTCGATCTCGGCGA
This sequence comes from Sphingomonas psychrotolerans, assembly GCF_002796605.1. Taxonomy (NCBI): domain Bacteria; kingdom Pseudomonadati; phylum Pseudomonadota; class Alphaproteobacteria; order Sphingomonadales; family Sphingomonadaceae; genus Sphingomonas; species Sphingomonas psychrotolerans. The sequence goes on along the minus strand of NZ_CP024923.1, from coordinate 2,201,743 downwards.
GGAGGTCGCCGGACTTTACCGTGTCGCCTTCCTTCACCAGCCATTTGGCGAGGGTGCCCTCCTCCATCGTGGGGGAAAGCGCAGGCATCTTGATTTCGATCGACATGGAGGTTCCCGTCGTTGGTCCCTGGGGTAGGCTCGTCCCCCCTTTGCCGCCGCTACGGCGCCGGTCAAGACCTTGGCGGCAAGACCTTGGGCTTGCGCGGCGCAGAATGAGCGGGCAGTCAACGCGTGGGACGAGGAATGCATCCATGCGCACCTATCTGGTGGTGATCGACGAAACGCCGGAATCCGAGATCGCGTTGCGCTTCGCCGCGCGGCGCGCGGTGAAGACGGGGGGCAGCGTCGAGATCCTCGCGCTGACGCCCACGCCCGAATTCGTCCAATGGGGCGGCGTGATGGCGACGATCGAGGAGGAGGCGCGCCAGCACGCCGAGGCTCTGGTGACTCGCGCGGCCGGGACCTTGTTCACCGAATCGGGGCTCAAGCCGTCGATCACCGTGCGCGAGGGCGACGGCGCCAAGGTGGTGCGCGAGATGATCGCGGCTAACGGCGACATTGCCGCGCTGGTGCTCGGCGCCGCGGCGAGCGGACCGCCGGGAACCCTGGTCAGCCATTTCACCGGGGCGGATGCGGGGACGCTCAGCGTGCCGGTGATGATCATTCCGGGTTCGCTGGACGTGGCGGCGATCGATCGGTTGAGTTGAGGCCGCGAAGGGTTGAGCGCGAACGTCTTTCCCGCCACCCTGCCCGAATGCGCATCCTTGCCCTTGCTCCGCTCGCCCTGATCCTGACTCCCGCCACTGCTCAGGCGCAGGGCCGGCCCAGTCCCGCCCGGCTCAAGGCCGATGTCGAGAAGCTCGTCGGCTTCGGCACCCGGCACACGCTCTCCGACCCTGATCACCCGACGCGCGGTATCGGCGCGGCACGGCGCTGGTTCGCCAGCGAGCTGGGGCGGATCGGCGAAGGATGCGGGGGCTGTATCGAAGTGGCGAACGTCGCGCGGACCTTCACCAATGATCGCGCACCGAAGGGCGTCGAGGTGGTCGACGTGCTCGGCTTCCAGCCGGGCAGGGACCCCAAGCGCGTCGTCATCGTGATGGGACATATCGACAGCCGGGTGAGCGACGTGATGAACGCGACCTCGGATGCGCCGGGCGCCAATGACGACGCCTCGGGAGTGGCATTGGTGCTCGAGGCGGCGCGGATCCTTTCGAAGGAGAAGTTCGACGCGACGATCGTCTATGCAGCACTTTCGGGCGAGGAGCAGGGGCTGTTCGGCGGGACCTTGCTCGCCGAGACGGCAAAGGAGCGCGGCTGGACGGTGAGCGCGGTGCTCAACAACGACATCGTCGGCAACACCATCGGGCAGGACGGCAGGCGTGTCGCCGATCGGGTGCGGGTGTTCTCGGAAGGGATCCGGGAAGTCGAGCCGATCGAGGCGCAGCGGGCGCGGCGTGCCGATGGCGGCGAGGATGACGGCCCTTCGCGTGCGCTGGCCAAAGCGGTCGACGGGGTGGCGGGAAAGCTTCGCGGCGGTCTCGACGTGTTCGTGGTGCGGCGCTTCGATCGGTTCGGCCGCGGCGGCGACCATTCGCCCTTCCTCAAGCTGGGCTATCCCGCGGTGCGCTTCAGCGTCGGCGTCGAGAATTACGACCAGCAGCATCAGGACCTGCGCAGCGAGAACGGCAAGGTCTATGGTGACACCGCAGACAAGATGGACTTTGCGTATCTGGCGAAAGTGACGGCGATCAACGTCGCGACGCTGCGCCGGCTGGCCAAGGCACCGGCGGCGCCGGCGAGCGTGACGATCGGGGGTGCGCTGGCGACCGATACTTCAGTGAAGTGGGAGCCGGTGCCGGGTGCGTCGGGCTATCGCGTTCATTGGCGGCGTGCGGATGTGCAGGCGTGGCAGCGCCATATCGACGTCGAGGCCAATCAGGCGACGCTGAAGGGCGTCATCGTCGACGACACGCTCGTCGGCGTTTCGGCACTAGCCGCCGATGGCTCGGAGAGCCTCGTTACCTTCGGCGGGCGCGAGCGGCGATAGAGTTCAGTCCCAGCCCGGCAAAGGCTGGGACCAGTGGAACCTAGCGGCAGCCGCAGTGGGGCTTGTACTTGCGCAGCAGGCGCTTGGCTGGCCGGCGCGTATAGCTGCGCTCGACATATTCGGTGACCGTCGTCGTGGTGGTCACCGCGGCGGGGATGACGACAACCGTCGTCGTGCCGCCGGCATAGCTGCTCACCCATGCGCCGTTCTGCCAGCTGCCGCCTTGATAGCCGGCGCCGGGGCACGTCTGCGCACAGGGCTGGGCATAATGCACCACCGGCGGCGCGACCGGCGCGGAATAACCGCCCGGATAGGGGCCGCGATAGGGCTCGCGGTCGTCATAGTCGCGCGGCGGCGGCGGAGGGCCGTCGTCGCGATCGTACCGATCGTCGCGGTCGGCATAATAATCGTCGGGATCGACCGGCTCGATCCGGGGCGGGGGGTAGCCTGCGCCGCCGCGCCCCGCGCTGCTGGCCGAAGCATAGCCTGCGCTTGCGCTCGCGGCGGCGATGGCGCCGCCCCAGCCGATGCCGTCGATCGAATCCCAGACCCGGTCGTCGCGATCGACGAGCACTGCGTCGTCATAATAACGCACCCACGAATAGCCCGGCTGCGGCGCGGCGAGGCCGAAGCTCAGATAGTCGTGGACGCGAAAATCGCCGCCGCGCCAATAACCAGGCAGCGTGTTGCCGCGATGCAGCCGGCGATAGCTGTTCCAGCCGCCCGGCGCGCGGAAGCCGGCTTCCCAGCGGCCGTCGCGCATTGCCCAGCGGTGCGGATTGGTGCGCATCACCGTCGGCGCCGAGTGCCGCGGCATCACGACCCAGCGGCCGTCCTGCCATACGCGCTGCGCCGTCGCGGGCGTCGCGCCCACTACTCCGGCGATCACCGCCGCTGCCAACCAATAGCTGCGCACTTTATTCGACTCCTTCGATGCAAGCCCCCGCTCGCGCTTGCCGAAGAAATAACCGTTACGGGGCGCGCACGAAATCGCAGGTGCGGATCAAACCTGTCCCAATGCGGGGCAGCGTCTCATCCTGAGATTCGGGGAGCGAGGATGCGCATCAAGGCTTCGCAACCCGCAGCGTCGCCGGCGTCGAAACGGCCGGGGAGCGGGCTGTCGAGATCGAGCACGCCGAGCAATTCGCCCTGATGGACGATCGGCACCACCAGCTCGGAGCGGCTGGCGGCATCGCAGGCGATGTGGCCGGGAAAGGCATGGACGTCCTCGACCAATTGAGTCTCGCGAGTCGCCGCGGCCGCACCGCAGACGCCCTTGCCGAACGGGATGCGGATGCAGGCGGCCTTGCCCTGGAACGGGCCGAGGACGAGTTCGTCGCCCAGGTTGCGGTAAAAGCCGGACCAGTTGAGGTCGGGGAGATATTGGCCGATCAGCGCCGAGACATTGGCCATGTTGGCGACTGCGTCGGGCTCGTCTGCAGTGAGCGAGTCGAGCGCGGCGGCGAGGTCTCGGTAGAGCTCGGATTTGGAGCCGGCGGCGATGTCGAAGCTGTACATTGGGGGGTATGTAGGAGTGCGGGCCGGGCAAGGCGACCCCGCAACCAAAGTTCGTCGCCCCGGCCCAAGGCCGGGATGACAGAAACTAATCCAGTCGCACTTTGCCGCGGCCTTCCTTGATCTGGCTGCGGCCTTTCTTCGCGTCCACTCGTCGCGCCTTGGCGGCTTTGCTCACCTTGGTCTTCACCCGGCGCGCCTGGCGTTCGTGCGCCTTGGTCAGCAGCTCGGCGACGCGTTCGCGGGCGTCGGTGCGGTTGGCGTCCTGCGTGCGGAATTTGCGCGCGGTGATCACCAGCTCGCCGGCACTGGTCAGCTTGCTGCCGGCGAGGGTCTTGAGCTGCTGATAGACCCAAGGTTGCAGCCCGAGCGCGAACACGTTCACGCGCAGCTGCACCGCAGTGGCGACCTTGTTGACGTTCTGCCCGCCGGGACCCGAGGCGGCGAGGAACTTCTCCTCGACGATCGCCTCCTCCAGGTCAGTCACGGCCGAAACCGATATTGCCGAAGCGCGCCGGCAAAGGCGCTTCCGCCTCGATGTCGGGCTTTCCCTCGCGCGGGACGATCAAGGCAGCGGCATGGAGCATCACGGCGGGGCCGCCTTTGCCATAGACCGGGTCGCCGAGGATCGGCAGGCCGAGCCCTTCGGCGGCGTGGACCCGGATCTGGTGGGTGCGGCCGGTCTCGGGAAAGAAAGCGAGCATCGCCTTGCCACCGATGCGCTCGACCACTTCCCAGCGAGTGCGCGCGGACTTGCCGCCAGGGTCGCCGGTCATCCGCCAGCCGGTTTCTTCGGTGGAGACCTTGATCAGCGGCAAGTCGATCTCGCCGCTATCGTCCGCGGGCTCGCCGTCGAGGATCGCGAGATAGCGCTTGGTGACAGTCCCCGCCTCGAACGCCTGACCGAAACGCTTGTGTGCCTTGGGGTTGCGCGCGAGCAGCAGGCACCCGCTGGTGTCGCGATCGAGCCGATGCACAGGGAGCGGCAGGCGCTGGAAGCCGAAGGTGAGCTGGCCGAGCATGTCCTCGAGGCTCTCGGAGCGGTCGCGCGGGCGATCGACCGGCAGGCCCGCGGGCTTGTCGATCACGATCGCTTCGCCGTCGATGAAGAGTACGCGGTCTTTGAACATGCGGCTGCATATAGACCAGTCCGCCCAAACGGAAAGCGGCGGCCGGGCTTTCGCCTGGCCGCCGCTCCGTCGAGACCGCGGGGGGAGGGGGCTTTACGCGGTCTCGGTCTCGCGGGCGGGGGAGGGCGCCGCGATCTTGTTGGCCAGCTCAGCGATGCGGCGGCCCTGGTAGCGCGCGCCGTCGAGTTCGACTGCGCTCGGCAGGCGGCTGCCGTCGCCGTCGGCGATCGTCGTCGCGCCGTAAGGCGAGCCGCCCTTGACTTCGTCGACGCCCATCTGGCCCTGGAAGCCGTAATCGAGCCCGACGATGGTCAGCCCGAAATGCAGCAGATTGGTGATGATCGAGAACAAGGTCGCTTCCTGACCGCCATGCTGCGACGCGGTCGAGGTGAAGGCGCCGCCCACCTTGCCGTTGAGCGCGCCCTGATACCAGACGCCGCCGGCGCGATCCCAGAAGCTCGCCATCTGGCTCGACATCCGGCCGTACCGCGTCGGCGCGCCGACGACGATGCCGTCATAATTGGCCAGTTCGTTGACGTCCTCCAGCACCGGATGGCTGTGATCGGCGACGAAACCGGCAGCCGCGGCGACTTCGACGGGCGCGGTCTCGGGGACGCGGCGGACATCGACTTCGGCGCCGGCGCTGCGTGCGCCCTCGGCAACTGCGTCAGCCATCCTCGCGAGGTGGCCGTAGGACGAATAATAGAGGACGAGGATCTTGGACATGGAGGTCTCCTTGCGAATGAAGCCGACGAGGCAGGTTATTCGGCGTCGACGAGGACGATCTCGGCGTCTTCGAGCGCCTTGATCGTGACGGTCTGGCCGCCCGAAAGCGCCGCGCCGTCGCGGGCCTCGAAACGCTGGCCGTCGATCTCGATCGCGCCGACGGCGGGGACGAGATAGGCATGGCGGCCATCGCCGACGCTGTGGGTGACGCTCTCGCCCGCCTTCAGCGTCGCGCCGAGGACGCGGGCGTCGGCGCGGATCGGCAGCGCCTCGTCGTCACCCTCGAAGCCCGACGCCAAAGTCACGAACTTGCCCGAGCGATCGCCCTTGGGGAAAGGCTTGGCACCCCAGCTCGGCTGGCCGCCGGTCTCCCGCGGCAGGATCCAGATCTGGAAGATGCGGCTGGTCTCGGGCTCGAGATTATATTCGGCGTGACGCACCCCGGTGCCCGCGCTCATCACCTGGACGTCACCGGCGCCGGTACGGCCCTGATTGCCCATCGAGTCCTGATGGGTGATCGCGCCCTGGCGAACATAGGTGATGATCTCCATGTCCTGGTGCGGGTGCGCCGGGAAGCCGGAATTGGCGGCGATCTCGTCGTCGTTCCAGACGCGGATGGCGCCCCAGCCCATCCGGGCGGGATCATAATAATTGGCGAAGCTGAAATGGTGCTTCGCATTGAGCCAGCCATGGTCGGCATGGCCGAGACTTTCGAAGGAGCGTTTCTCGATCATCGCTGATCTCCCTATTTGTTGAAGCCAAAATAGGGAGCGGGATCATGCGGTAAATGGAAACGTTGGAAACCGATCGTTTCCATGATAGGCATTTGGAATGAAGTTACCCGATTTCGAAGCCTGGGCGATCTTCGCCAGCGTGGTCGAGCATCGCTCCTTCTCGGGCGCAGCGGACGCGCTGGCGGTTTCCAAGGCGACCGTCTCCAAGGCGATCACCCGCCTGGAAGCGCGGCTGGGGACGTCGCTGTTCCATCGCACGTCGCGGCGGCTGACGCTGACCGACAGCGGGCGGGCGCTGGCCGATCATGCCCAACGCATCCTTTCCGAAGGGCAGACCGCCGAGGAAGCGGCGTTCGAATCCGCCAGTGCCCCGGTCGGCCTGGTGCGGCTCGCGGCGCCGCTGACCTTCGGCATCCGCCACCTTGCCCCGGCGCTGGCCGAGTTCATGGCGCTGCATCCGGGGATCAAGATCGATCTGCGACTGTCGGATGCGTTCGTCGACATCGTCGGCGAGGGGATCGATATCGCGATCCGCATTGCCGAATTGCCCGACAGCTCGTTGCGCGCGCGGCGGCTGGGGCCGGTCAACGGCCATATCGTCGCGTCGCCGGCCTATTTCGACCGGGTCGGACGGCCGCGCCACCCGGCCGACCTCGCCCACCATGCCTGCTTCGTCTACACCAACACCGCAACGCCCGACGTCTGGCGCTTTCGCCGTGCAGGCGGCGAAGAGGCCGCGGTCCGCATCGACGGGCCTATCCGTACCGACAATGGCGACGCGATGCTGCCGGCACTGCGCGCCGGGCTCGGCGTCGCGCGGCTGCCCGACTTTCTGGTGAGCGAGGAACTGGCCGCCGGGCGGCTCGAGTCCGTGCTCGACGATTGGGCGATCGGGGCCGCGGGGCTGCATCTGCTGACTCCGCCCGGAACCTTGCGGCCGGCGCGGGTGGAGGCGCTGATCGAATTCCTCAGCGATCGGCTCAAGCGGATGTGCGGCGAAGTGCATCTTTGACTCGACAGCGAAACGAGTTTGAGTCTGCCCATAAGTAGATTCCCTACGACTCATGGAACAAGGCCGGTTAGGCGGAAATTAACCTTTTGCCTTCAGATGTGCTTAGGTTAATGAATTCGTCCAACGCGGCGGCCGTAGGGGCCTGCAACGCGTGCTTGGGACAGGGGAACCGACGATGCGCGTGTTGCTGATCGAGGACGAGCCTTCGACTGCCAAGGCGATCGAGCTGATGCTCTCGACCGAAGGGTTCAACGTCTACACCACCGATCTCGGCGAAGAGGGCCTGGATCTCGCCAAGCTCTATGATTACGACATCATCCTGCTCGATCTCAACCTTCCCGACATGCACGGCTATGACGTGCTCAAGAAGGTCCGCGTCGCCCGCGTGCAGACGCCGGTGCTGATCCTGTCGGGCATCAACGAAATGGATTCGAAGGTGCGTTCGTTCGGCTTCGGCGCCGACGATTACGTCACCAAGCCGTTCCACCGCGAAGAGCTGGTCGCGCGCATCCACGCCGTCGTCCGCCGCTCCAAGGGCCACAGCCAGTCGGTGATCCGCACCGGCAAGCTCGCCGTCAATCTCGACGCCAAGACCGTCGAAGTCGACGGTTCGCGCGTGCATCTGACCGGCAAGGAATATGCGATGCTGGAGCTTCTCTCGCTCCGCAAGGGCACCACGCTCACCAAGGAAATGTTCCTCAACCACCTTTATGGCGGGATGGACGAGCCCGAGCTCAAGATCATCGACGTCTTCATCTGCAAGCTGCGCAAGAAGCTCAGCATGGCATGCGATGGCGAGAACTATATCGAGACCGTCTGGGGCCGCGGCTATGTGCTGCGCGAGCCCGAGGGCGCCGAGGGCGCGGACCCGGTTCCAGCGGTCGCCTGACACGAGACACATGGGGGTGAGAAAGCCGCGGTCCGCAAGGTCCGCGGCTTTTTCGTGTGGCGGCTCGATCAGGACGAGCCGCTGGGATCGGTGACTCCGCCCAGTTCACGCGGATCGGGCGCGCGTGAGGCGGGGAGCGAGCCGGTCTGGCGCTCGATCCGGCGATGCACCACCGGCTCGCCATCGCCGATGCGCAGCCGCCGCAGCGCTTCGCTATTCGCATCGTCGGCATGGGTGCGGCGATGGTTGTGGCGGACATAATCGAGCCATGTCGCGACGTGGTAGCGCTCGATCCACAGCTCGGTATCGCCGAGGTCGCGCAGCAGCGCCCAGTGCTGCGCGCCGTCGCGGCGGCGGATGCGGCGGCGCTCGCTCATCACCGCGAGGAAGGCGGATATGTTAGCCTCGGCGATACGATGTTCGATCGTGATGACGATCGGCCCGCTGCGGGGCTCGACCGGCACCGCGGTCTGGGGCTCCCGCCAGCTGTCGCGCGGGTCGAGGTTCAACTGGCTGATCGCCGGCAATCGCCAGACGAAGCCCGCGGCGACGCTGAGTATCTGAAAGGCGGCGGCGGCGAGCAAAGCGGCCTCGACGCTCCGCGCGCTCGCGATCATGCCGAACACCCAGCTGCCGCCGGCCATGCCGCCGAACGCCGCCATCTGGTACAGCGCCAGTGCGCGCGCCACGACCCAGCGCGGCGACGCCATCTGGACGCTGACATTGAAGGTCGACAGCGCCACCACCCAGCCGGCGCCGCACAGCGCCAGCGCGAGGAGCGTGAGTGCCAGCCAGCCGGATACCGCGGTAGTCGCCGCGCCGAGCGCCAGTACCGGCGCGGCCAGCCGCACCAGTCCTTCGGTCGACAGCCGGCGCCGCAGCCGCTGGCTGCCCAGCGCCCCGGCCACTGCGCCGAGACCGAAGCTGCCGAGCAGAAGGCCGTAGGTGAGCGGTCCGCCGCCGACGATGTCGCGCGCGACGAGCGGCATCAATGCCGGGACGGCGCTGGCCGCGAAGCCGAACAGGGCTGCCCGGACCAATACCGTGCGGATCGGCGGCGAGAGCCGGGCGTAACGGATGCCGGCGATCATCGCGAGGCCGATCCGTTCGCGCGGCAGGCGTGCCGGCGGCAGATCGGGCTTCCAGCGGGCGAGCACCACGATCAGCCCGACATAGCTGACGGCATTGACCAGAAAGGCTGCCGCGGCGCCGGCGGCGGCGACGATCGCGCCGCCGATCGCCGGGCCGAGGCTGCGCGCGAGGTTGAAGCCCATGCTGTTGAACGCGACGGCGCCGGGCAGCATCGCGCGCGGGACCATGTCGCCCACCGAAGCCTGCCAGGCGGGGCCGTTGATCGCAGTGCCGCAGCCGATCAGGAACGTGAAGCCGAGCAGCAGCCACGGGGTGAGCACGCCTGCCCAGCCGCCGAGGGCGAGCAGCGCCGAGACGATCAGCATGAAGAATTGCGCCGCGAGCATCACCTTGCGGCGATCGAGATTGTCGGCCACGGCCCCGGCCCATAGCGAGAGCAGCATGATCGGCAGGCTGATCGAGGCCTGGACCAGGGCGATCATCTGCGGGGAGCCGCTCAGGCTGGTCATCATCCACGAGGCGCCGACCGACTGGATCAGACCACCGAAGTTCGAAAAGAGGCTGGCGACCCAGATCGCGCGGAAGAGCGGAAGATCGAAGGGAGAGCGGGTTTCGCGGCGGGCGTCCATGCTCCTCCAATTCCTCAGTCGCGCAGGTGATCCCGGTACGCGCCGGATTGCCGGTGTCGCAAGCGCGTCGAGGCACGCCGCCAAAGAAAAGGCCGGGCATCGAGCCCGGCCCTCCTCACTCCACCCCGACCCTTCCCGCGAACGGGGAGAGGGAACGGGATCAACGCAGGTTGAAGCGGATGCCGACGCGGAATTGCCGGCCCAACATGTCCGAATAGGTGCTGTTCGCGGCCATGCCGGTTTCGGGCACGAGAAGAGGCCAGCGATTGAAGAGGTTGGTCACGTTGAAGAACATCTCCGCTTGCGAGCTGCCCATCGCGATCTTCTGAGTCAGGTTGAGGTCGGCATAGAACAGCCCCGACACGTGATTATTGTCATAGGTCGGGAACTGCGTGGTCGAGACCGGACAGCTGGTGCTGCATTCGATGCCGCTGGCGACATATTTGCCGGCGCTGACACCGCGGCCGACCACCGTCGCCGAGAAGCTCGGAGAATCATAGGTGAGGCTACCGCGGAAGATCCAGGTCGGCGTGCTCGCCTGGCCGCCATTTGCGCCCACGGTATTGACTGGCACGACACCGGTGATGCCGGTGGTGGTGATGTTGTCGATATAGCGGGTGGCAACGCCACGCAGCGTGACCGACCCTTCGCCGCCCACCGCCAGGCGATATGAGCCATCGAAATCGACGCCGCGCACCAGTTGCGTGGTGAAGTTGTAGGGCCGCGTCGTGAACAGCAGGCGCGTGGCGTTGTTCGGATCCTGCTGGATCTGGGCGCAGAAATCGGCGAGCCCTTCGAAACAGCGATTGATGATCTGCTGAGCGCTGTACGTGCCGATCGCATCATCCATCTCGATGCGGAAATAGTCTGCCGAGAAGTTAAAGCCGGGCAGGAAGGTCGGCGAGAAGACCGCTCCGATGTTCCACGAATCGGCCCGTTCTGGAACGAGGTTCAGGTTGCCCAGCGTCGTGCCGGTGTAGCCGACGCCGGTCGCGGCATAGCTGCCTCCGTTCGGGCCGGAGCCTGCCCCAAACGGATTGGTCACCGAGTCGCTGTTCTGCGCCACCTGGTAGAGGTCGGCGAGGTTGGGCGCGCGGATGTCGCGCGAGCGCGTGACCCGGAAGCGGATGTCCGGGATCGGCGCCCAGGTCGCACCCGCCTTCCAGGTCGTGACGTAACCCGACGAGGAATAATCCGTCGCGCGCACCGCCCCGTTGAACTCCAGCCCGAAGCCGAGCGGGATCACCGTCTCGAGATAGGCTTCCTTCACGCTGTACTCGCCTGCCGTGGGCACATAATTGCCGACCGACCAGCGGGTGGTGACGAGGTTGTTCGTGACGATCGGCTGGAACTCGGCCGGCACCGTCCCGCGGATCTTCTCCTTGCGGTATTCGCCGCCAACCGCGAGGCTGACATCGCCCGCCCAGGTGGCGAAGGGCGTCAACGACAGGTTCACGCCCGTGACGAACTGTTCCAGCCTTTCGTCACGATAGGGATTGCCGAATGCATAGGCGATCGCTGCAGGATCGGAGACGCCGAGGCCAATGCGGCTGAGCGGACGGCAGGCCGCATCGTCGTCGGCTGTGCTAGCATTGACGTTGATGAAGCATTGGATCGAGCCCGTGGCATAGCCGCGCGGGTTGCCTGCCGGCGCGAACACGGCATTGGTCGCGTTGATCAACCGCTGGGTGTTCTGGATGTTCTGCAGTTCTTCATGCAGGTCGGCGCGACCATATTGGGCATAGATATCCCAGCGTGCGTCCTTGCCAAATGCCCCAAAACTGCCCTCGGCACCGACCAGGTAGCGCTGTACCTTCCGCTCGTTGTCGACCGCGCGGAAAGGCAGGTCGGCTCCGCTGGTCGCCAGCGTCACAGATGTGACGCCGGTCAAAGCCGTTGGGCCCAGCGCATTATAGAGAAATGCGTTGCAGGTGATCGGTACCGGCACCACGTTGCAGTTCACCGCCGTCAGGCCTTGCGTGGCGCCGATGCCAGTCTGCAGGTTTGGGCCTGCGTTGAAATAGACGCGCTGGCGATTGTAGGAAGCCTCGCCAAACAGTTCGACTCCGTCAGCCACTTCAAAGCTGACGCGGCCGAAAAAGCCGTAACGGTCGTCCTCTGGCATCAGGCCGATGCGGCGGCCCGTATCGTTGACCTGCCACGATCCGCCTTGGATCAACGACGGCGCGGTGGTGGTGCTGACGCGATTGAAGCCTGCCGGCGCGAGTGCACCATAGTCGAAGATGTTCACCGAGCCGCCCTGGCCGAAATACAGGCCGCGTAACGCATTGGTGGTGCTGCCGCCCGACGCGGTGATCAGGCCACCGGGCGCGGAGTTCCCCTGGCCAATCGGGCCGCGGGTCGTGAGATATTGCGGTGCCGTGGTGCTGGTCGAGGTCCAGGCCGGATTCTGGACGCGGACATAACCGGTGTGATTCCATCCGCGCTCGTTCGTATTGACGTCGTAGATCCCATCCTGATGCGCAATCTCGGCACTGAACAGCACGTGGCCGCGGCCGCCGGCGAACGACTTGCCGCCTGCGATACTGCCCGAATAGTTGAAGCCGTCGCCATAGCCGGTGATGCCACTGTCGGCGGTGATGCGCAGACCCTCGAACTTGTTGTTGAGGATGAAGTTGACGACGCCTGCGACCGCGTCCGAACCATAGGCCGACGAGGCACCGCCAGTGGACACTTCGACGCGATCGATCAGCGATTGCGGGATGGTGTTGACGTCGACTACGCCGTTGACGGCCGAGCCGACCGACCGGCGGCCGTTGACCAGGATCAGCGTGCGGGTCTCGCCCAAGTTGCGTAGGTTTAGAGCATTGATGCCGGCCTGACCGCTCGACAGGTTCAGGCGCGAATTGGCCGGCTTGGTCGAACCGGCGAGTTGCGGCAACTGGTTGACGAAATCGGCGATGTTGTTGGTCGGCGAGCCGTTGTCGATATCGTCGCGGCTCAACACGGTCAGCGGCGTCGGTGCCTGATAGCCGTCGCGGACGATGCGTGAGCCGGTGACGACGAGTTCGTCGCCAGTCGCTTCAGACGGTGCCGGCGCTTCCTGTTCCTGAGGAACCGTGGCGGCTGCGCCTTCCGTCTGCGCGGCGGCGGGCAGCGCCGTCAGCGACGCAAAGGCCAGCACGGCGATGCTTGAGAAACCGGCAAGATACGATTGCCGCTGTGGATTCGTCATTTCGACCCCCCTGTTGGGATGAACCTTCGGGACCGGCGGACCGGCCTGCGCGAATGCCCTCCGCGGCAACGCACCACACGCGCGCCGCGGCCTCTTGCGGGCCGGCATGCGTTCGTGCCGGGGGAAGGGTGCGCCGTGCCCGCGCGAAGCGTCAACCGGTGGCGGGCTTCTATACGTTCGTCACGCCATAGCCGCAGACTATGGCTTCGATCCATAGCTTCGCTCTATGGGCGGCGAAGCGCTTGCCATGCGACGCGGCGGCGCGCGGCGCTAGCTTGCCGCGACCGCCACCGCAGGAAGATTTGCCGATGCTCGCCCGCCGTTCCTTCCTGCTCGGCTCGGTCGCGACTCTGGCGCTGGCGCCGGCCGCCGCCGCGCGAGTTCAGCGCGGGGCGCGCGCCACGGCGGAGACGGTGGTCCGCGGTGCCGACGCGCCGATCGAGATCATCGACGATGCGTTCGGGGTGCCGCACATCCGCGCCGCATCGATTCCCGATGCCTTTTTCGGCCAGGGCTATGTCGTCGCGCGCGATCGGCTGTTCCAGATCGACTTGTCGCACCGGCGCGAGCTCGGGCGGCTGGCGGAAGTCTTTGGGCGCGACTTCGCGCGGCACGACGCGACGGCGCGGCTGTTCCATTATCGCGGCGATCTCGATGCCGAGCTGCGGCGGGTGCCGCCCGAAATACTCGCCTGCGCCCGCGCCTATGTCGCCGGGATCAATGCGCGGATCGACGAAGTCCTCGCCGATCGCACGCTGCTGCCGCTCGAATATGCGATCCTTGGCGTGGCGCCGCTGCGCTGGGACGTGCGCGATCTGGTGCTCGCGCGCGGCGCCTCGATCGACAATGCCGATGACGAAGTGCGCCGCGCCCGGCTCGCCGCGCTGGGGCTGCTCGATCTCGACGCGATCATCGCGCCGCTGCGGCCGAGCTGGCGGATGCAAGTGCCCGACGGCCTCGATGTCGCTGCGGTCTCGGAAGCCGATCTCGGCATCCTCCAGCTCGGCGGATTGCCGTTCGGACCCGAGACGCCGGTGGCCGATCCCGCCGCGGGGCCGGCCGAGCGCGCCAATGCCGGCAGCAATGCGTGGACGGTGGCGCCGTCGCGCACTGCGACCGGCCGGCCGATCCTCGCCAACGATCCGCATCTCGGCATCGGCAGCTTCGGTCCGCGCCACGTCGCGCATCTGAGCGCGCCGGGGCTCGACGTGATCGGCGGCGGCTCGCCCGGACTGCCCGGCATCATGCAGGGACACACCGATCGCTTCGCCTTCGGGCGGACCAATTTCCACATCGACCAGCTCGACCTGTTCGTGCTCGAACTCGATCCGGCGGATCCCGAGCGCTACCGGCATGAGGGCGGCTGGAAGGCGTTCCGCCGGGTCGAGGTGGCGATCGCGGTCAAGGGCGGCGCGCCGTACGTCACCACCTTGCGCTACACGGTGCAGGGGCCGGTGGTGTCGCACGATTCCGGTCGACGGCGCGCGACCGCGATCGCGTCGATCGGGATGCAGCCGGGCGGGCATGGCGCATTCGCGATGATCGCGATCAATCTGTCGAAAGACTGGAAGAGCCTGCGCAAGGCCTTTCCGCTCCACCCTTCGCCGACCAATTTCCATTATGCCGATGTCGACGGGAATACCGGCTGGCAGGTGATCGGCTTCGCGCCGGTGCGCAAGAAGGGCGAGGGGCTACTCCCGGTGCCCGGCGACGGGCGCTACGACTGGACCGGGATGCGCGACTTCGCCTCGCTGCCCAGCGAATATAATCCGGCCAGGGGCTGGTTCGCCTCGGCCAACCAGAACAACCTCCCCGCCGACTGGCCGCGCGACCGAATTCCCGCTTTCTCGTTCCGAGATCCCTATCGCTACGAGCGGATCGTGGATGTCCTCTCGCGGCAGGAGCGGCACAGCCTCGCCGACAGCGTCGCGCTGCAGCACGACACGCTGTCGACGCCGGCGCGGCAGTTGCTCGCGATCCTGCCCGAACGCCCGTCCTCCGCCGCGGCCCCGGCGGTGGCGATGCTGCGATGCTGGGACGCGCGGATCGATGCGGGCAGCGGCGCGGCGGCATTGTTCGAGATCCTGTGGCGCGACCTCGGCCAGCGCGTGCTCGCCGCGATCGTGCCCGCCCGCGCGAAGCACCTCGTCAGGGAGATCGCGCCCTCCGTTCTGCTCGGACTGCTCGCCAAACCCGACGATCGCCTCGGCACCGATCCGATCGCGGCGCGCGACGCGATACTCGATCGCGCGCTGACCGCGGCGTGGGGCGCGGCGCATTCCTTGCTCGATGCCGATCCTGCGAAATGGCGCTGGGACGCGCTCCATAGCGTCCGCATCCAGCATCCGCTGTCGCGCATCCCGGCGATCGCCAGGGCCTTTCCGCCGATCGAGGGCGAAGGATCGGGCGGCGACGGCTATACGGTGATGGCGCGGTGGCTCGGCGGCGGCCCCGGCTGGCGAACCGGCGGCGGCGCGAGCTATCTGCAGGTGATCGACGTCGGCGCGTGGGACAATTCGTTGATGCTCAACCTGCCGGGCCAGTCGAACGACCCGCGCTCGCCGCATCATCGCGATCAATATGCGCCGTGGATCGCCGGGGCGATGCAGCCGATGCTGTTCAGCCGGGCGGCAGTGGATGCGCGGGCGGCGGGGCGGACGATGCTGGTGCCGAAAGGGTAACCAGCCGCACGCTCCCGTTCGCGCTGAGCCATCGAAGCCAGGTTCTGCTTGCGCAGCCATGCCGCAGGGTCACGGTCACGGATGGCGGCAAGTGGTTAGCTGCCCGTCGCTTTCAGCCGCAAACACCCTTTTTTGGACACTTCTTCAGCAAGATCACACGATCGACAATGATCTCGTGTCCC
The DNA here is from genome assembly GCF_002796605.1 of Sphingomonas psychrotolerans. NCBI lineage: Bacteria > Pseudomonadati > Pseudomonadota > Alphaproteobacteria > Sphingomonadales > Sphingomonadaceae > Sphingomonas > Sphingomonas psychrotolerans. Next base: position 2,185,907 of record NZ_CP024923.1, on the reverse strand, counting down.
GACATTCCCAAGTGCCCGTGGTGGCCCGGATACAGCGTTTTCCGCCCGATGAATTCGATGAGCATTTCGCGGCCATCATACTCGGAGCCGCGACCTGGCTTGACCCGTGAAACATCAAGCCAGATCTTTGCTGCCCGAACGCGTTCGAACCCCTCTCGCCAGCCGGGCGATTTTGCATCTCCCCCGGGCCATTCGGCTGCGGTCGTGCCTTCGGGTATGAATTCCTGACCTTCGAAGTCGTTGATCCAAATTCCGCGATACCGGCGCGGCTCTTGCATCTTGTAGCACTGGTCGGTCGCCAATGACCCGATTGCACCCTCTTCGTCGTGAAAGGCGCAGGGAGGTTCCCGCACTGCCCCATTGTCAAAGCGGTAGCACCCGCGTCCCACATCCGCCTCGGTGCAGGGCGTGCTGAGTAGACGTGCCCGTTCTTGATCCTCTGCACGAAGGTACACTCGGGGATCCGGCAAGTCTTGAGCACCGGCTTTGGCCACGCCGCAGGCGAACATCGCGCCTGCGGCTATCAGTGTCAGGCTCTTCCCCATAGTCTTTGCTCCTCAGGCTCCACATGTGACGGTGCGGCTGGTCGCATCAGAGCCGTCAGCTGCAAAGCAAGCGGCCCCATCTGTTGAATGTCTGCAAGCTGGGAGTCAGCTGTCATTGCCGTTCCAGGTTCATGGTCTGGAAGAGGCGCCCCTGGCAAGCGCAGACCGAAGAGCGCCACGCCAACGCGCTAGCCGTGCAGGTTGAGCAGCGAATCCATCAGCCCGTCCTCGGCGCTCGAGCACACCCCCAGCACCACCGCCTCGTCGCAGCCTTCGCCAGTCACATAAGCATGGCCCATGTTCGAATCGATGTAGATCGATTCGCCCGCCTCGAGCGTCACCGGATCGTAGAATTCGGTGTGGACGACGATGCGGCCGCTGACGATGTAGATGAATTCCTCGCCCGAATGGTGGACGAGATCGCCGAACTCCTCGACCGATTTGGCGCGCACGCGAGTGATCACCGGGATCATCCGCTTCCGGCGCAACTCGGTGCAGAGGTAATAATAATCGTAGTTCGGCGTGTTCACCCGCACCGCGCGCTCGAGATCGCCGATGCTGCGCCGCGCCGTGACCGGCGGCTCGGCGACCGAATCATTCTCGGCGAACAGTTCGGACATGCGGATGTTGAGCCGCTGGCTGAGCTGGAGAAGCTTGTCATAGGTCAGCGTCAGCCGGTCGTGCTCGACCTTGGACAAGGTCGAGACCGGGATGCCGCTGCGCACGCTCATCTCCTTGAGCGTCCAGCTGTTCCGGGCACGCAGCGCACGCAGCAGCGCGCCCAATGTCGGTTGCTCCGGTTTCAGCCGCGTGGCCATTTGGCACCCCAGTTTGACATTTCTCTGAACAGGCTCATTATGTCTCAATCAGGCGTAACAAGTTCGTATAGAGACACAGCCTAACCGCAGACGCAAACCGGCGCAATCGACATGGCCGGAGCGCAGCGGGGACAAAGGGGAACAGCGCGATGTGGAAACGTTCGCTTACGATGCTCGCAGCAGGATTGCTCGGCATCGCGGTCGGTGTACCAGCCTTCACTCAGGCGCCGGCGCCGCTGACCCCGGTCGCGCAAGCGCCGGCACCGACCGTCCCGAGCGCTCCGGCAGGCACCGCGACGCTCACCAAGGTCGATGCCGATGCGTGGCTCGACGGCTTCATGCCCTATGCGCTCGCGCGCGGCGACGTCGCCGGCGCGGTGGTGGTCGTGGTCAAGGACGGCCAGATCCTCACCCAGCGCGGCTTCGGCTATGCCGATGTCGCCAAGCGCAAGCAGGTGGATCCGGCGACCACGCTGTTCCGCCCCGGCTCGGTCTCGAAGCTCTATACCTGGACCGCGGTGATGCAGCAGGTCGAGGCAGGCAAACTCAACCTCGACGCCGACGTGAACCAGTATCTCGACTTCAAGATACCGGCATATCAGGGCAAGCCGATCACGCTGCGCAACATCATGACGCACACCGCCGGCTTCGAGGAGATCATCAAGGGCCTCCTCACCTTCGACAAGCCGGTACCGAGCCTTGGCGACGTGCTGAAGCGCCGCATCCCCGAGCGGATCTATGCGCCCGGTACCACCCCGGCTTATTCGAATTATGCGACCGCGCTCGCCGGCTACATCGTCGAGCGCGTCTCGGGTATGCCGTTCGACGATTATCTCGACCGCAACATCTTCGCGCGGCTGGGAATGCAGTATGCGACCTTCCGTCAGCCGCTGCCATCCAGGCTCAAGCCGTTCATGTCGCAGGGCTATGAGCTCGGTTCGGGCGAGGCGAAGAAATACGAAGAGATCGGCATGGCGCCCGCCGGCTCCTCGGCGATCAGCGGCGGCGACATGGCGAAGTTCATGATCGCCCATCTGAACCAGGGCGGCGCGCTGCTCAGCCCCGCGACCGCGGCGCAGATGTATACGCCCCAGCAGAGCGCGATCCCGACGATCAACACGATGGCGCTCGGCTTCTACGAACAGAAGATCAACGGCCACCGCTCGATCTCGCATGGCGGCGACACGGTCTATTTCCACAGCGATCTGTGGATCTTCCCCGAGGACAATGTCGGGCTCTACATCTCGATGAACAGCAACGGGAAAGACGGCGTCGCGCGTGTGCTGCGTGGCCGACTGTTCGAGGAGTTCGCCGACCGTTATCTCCCCGATCCCAAAAAGGCTGCCCCGGTCGAGCTGCCCACAGCCAAGGAGCACGCCAAGCTGCTCGTCGGCACCTGGACCAATAGCCGCCGGATCGACTCGAGCTTCGCCAAGATCATCGGCCTGATCGGGGACATCAAGATCGGGCTCGACGCCGATGGCCGCCCGGTCATCCCCGCACTCACCAGCCCCGGCGGCGCCCCGCGCAAGCTGATCGAAGTCGAACCCTTTGTCTGGCAGGACGCCTATGGCCATGAGCGGCTCGCCGCGCAGGTCGTCGACGGCAAGGTCGTGCGCTGGAGCTTCGGCGAAGTGTCGCCCTTCATGATCTGGTACCGCACCCCCGGCGCGCTCGACGGCGCGTGGCTGATGCCCGCTTTGCTGTTCGGGATCGGTGTGGTGTTCCTGACGGCACTCGCCTGGCCGATCGGCTGGTTTAACCGCCGCCGCTACGGCGCACAGTTGGCGCTGCAGGGCGAGAGCCTGCGCACCTTCCGGACGGTTCGTGGCTTTGCCTGGCTGGTGCTGGCGGTTTTGGTCGGCTGGATGCTGGTGATCACCGGGCTCGAGGATTTCGAGAGCCACGGCTCGACCGATTGGCTGATCCTGCTGCTCCAGATTGCCGGCACGCTCGCTTTCTTCGGGCTGTTCGGGCTGGCGATCTGGAACGCCTGGCTCAGCTGGAAGGACAAGCGCAGCTGGTTCGCGCGGGTGTGGAGCGTGCTGCTGGTGCTCGGTGCGTTCTTCATCCTGTACACCGCTCTGGTCTACAAGTTGATCTCCTTCGGCACCGAGTTCTGAAGGCGGTGGTGATGCGTCTCTCGCTCGACGTGGCAGTGGAACGGCTTCCTTTCGCGAAGCCGTTCCGGATCTCGGGGCACGTCTTCACCGAGTCCTCGGTGGTGGTCGTCACTCTGTCCGACGGACTCCACACGGGGCGGGGGGAAGCGAGCGGGGTCTATTATCTGGGCGACGATGTCGACGCGATGACTGCGGCGCTGGAGACGGTGCGCGACGACCTGCAGGGCGGGATGACGCGTGCCGAACTCCAGCAGGCGCTGCCACCGGGCGGGGCGCGCAACGCCGCCGACTGCGCATTGTGGGAGCTCGACGCCAGGCGCGCGGGCGCACCGGTCTGGAAGCTGGCGGGCTTGCCCGAGCCGAAGCCATTACTCACCACTTTCACGCTTGGCGCCGACGAACCCGGGGCGATGGCTGAAGCCGCATCAGGGTACCGGGATGCGCGGGCGCTCAAGCTCAAGCTCACCGGCGATCTCGATCTCGACAGCGCACGGATCCGCGCGGTGCGTGCTGCGCGCCCGGAATGCTGGATCGGAGTCGACGCCAATCAGGGTTTCCGCATTGACGAGCTGGAGGCGCTCTTCGCCGTGCTGGTCGAGGCGAAGGCCGCTTTGCTCGAGCAGCCGCTCGCCCGTGGGCGCGAAGCCGATCTCGACGGGTTCGATTCGCCGATCCCGATCGCAGCAGACGAGAGCGCGCTCGGGCTCGCCGATCTCGACGGGCTTGTCGGGCGCTTCGACACGGTCAACATCAAGCTCGACAAATGCGGCGGCCTGACCGAGGCGATCGCGATCGCCCGCCGCGCGCGGCTGCTCGGGCTCGACGTGATGGTCGGCAACATGGTCGGCTCCAGCCTGGCGATGGCGCCGGCGTTCCTGCTCGGCCAGCTCTGCGACGTGGTCGATCTCGATGGCCCGACGTTCCTCGCGGCCGACCGCCAGCCGGGCATTCGCTACAACGACGGCTATATCCACTGCCCCGAAGCCGTCTGGGGCCACCGCGCGCTGAACGCAGTGCGCGCGTGACGCAACATAGTTGCAATAATAGTTGACTCTTCTCTAATCAGGATAATACCATCCTGATTAGATAATCGCTCAAGGGAGAGCGGCAATGCAATCATTGCCCAAGGTCTCGCGTCGCCGGATGCTCGGCGGCGCGGCTGCTGTCGCGGCCACGGGGTTCCCGATGGTCAATAGCGGCCAGTTCCGGCTGTCGGCCGCCTCGCCCGTCCTTTATTCGCGCCGCGCGGTCGATCTGGTGCGCGCGTCGCTCGTGATCGACATGCTCGAAGTGCTCAAGATCGACGATCGCCCGCAATTCTATGGCGCGCCGCTGAGCGCGAAGGACGAAGCCGATTTCCGCGCCTGCGGGATCACCGGTTTCCACCATTCGATCGGCATTTACGGCCCCAATGCGCGCGAGGAGACGCTCACCTTCCTCGCGCTGAGCCAAGGCTATGTCGGCCGGGCGTCGCATCTGTTCACGCTGGTCGACAAGGCGGCCGATCTCGATCGCGCCAAGCAGGAGGGCAAGATCGCCGTGATCCTCGGCATGCAGAACAGCGAGCATTTCCGCACCGTCGCCGACGTCAAACTGTTCCACCAGATCGGCCAGCGCTGCTCGCAGCTGACCTATAATTCGCAAAATCTGCTCGGCTCGGGCGCGACCGAACGCGTCGACGGCGGCGTGACCGATTTCGGTGCCGAGATCATCAAGGCGATGAACCAGGTCGGCATGCTGGTCGACGTCTCGCATTGCGGCGATCGCACCACGCTCCATGCGATCGAGATATCGTCGAAGCCGATCGCCATCACCCACAGCAATTGCCGCGCTCTGGTCGAGCATCCGCGCCTCAAGACCGACGAAGCGATCAAGGCGATGGCGGCCAAGGGCGGCGTGATGGGGATCACCGGGGTCCGCATGTTCGTCAGCGCCAGCGAGCCGACCGCGGTGCCGCAGATCGCCGATCACATCGATCATGTCGTCAAGCTGGTGGGGATCGATCATGTCGGGATCGGCTCGGACGCCGATCTCAACGGCTATGAGGACATGCCGCCCGATATGTATGCCCAGCTCAAGGCCGCATACAAAGCGAGCTACGCCTTCCGCGCGAAGATCGACACCGATGGCTACGACCATCCACGCAAGATCTACGACCTCACCGAAGAACTGATCCGACGCAATTATTCGGACGCCAACATCGCCGCCGTGCTCGGCGGCAACTTCCGTCGCCTGCTTGGGGAGATCTGGGGCGACTGATTTCGTGCACTCATGGGGAGAGTTAAGATGAACCGGTTCGCCTTGTCCGTACGCGCGCTGCTGGCGGTTTCGACTGCCGCGGGGGCGCTGGCTTTCTCCTCCGGCGCCGCCGCGCAGGAAGTGCCGGCTGCCGCGCCCGGCGACGAGATCGTCGTCACTGCGCAGAAACGCGAGCAGAACCTTCAAGACGTGCCGATCTCGATCAGCGTGGTCAGCGGCGACGACATGCAGGCGCAGGGCGCGGCCTCGCTCACCGATTACGCCGGCTATATTCCGGGCATGCAGGTGTCGACCGGCGGCACGCCAGGGCAGACCACCGTCACGCTGCGTGGCGTCGCGCCGCTCACCGCCAGCCAGACCGTCGGCATCTATCTCGACGATGCGCCGGTGGGATCGAGCAGCATCTACAATCGCGGCGGGCAATTCTCGCTCGATCTGCTGCCCTATGACATCGAGCGCGTCGAAGTGCTGCGCGGGCCGCAGGGCACGCTCTACGGCGCCAGCTCGATCGGCGGGCTGGTCAAATACGTCACCGTCGCGCCGAGCACGACCATTTTCAGCGTCCGCGCCGGCGGCGAAGTGTTCGGGATCAATGGGGCAGGCGATCTCGGCTGGGCCGGGCAGACGATGTTCAACGCACCGCTGGTGCAGGGCAAGCTGGGCGTCACCGGCAGCTTCGCGTGGCGCAAGACGCCGGGCTTCGTGAACAGCACCAACAATGCCGCGCTCAAGGATCAGAACGCTTACGAGCAGATCGGCGGGCGCTTCAGCCTGTTGTGGCAGGCGAGCGACCGGTTCAGCGCGAAGCTATCGGCGCTGTACCAGTCGGTCGATGCCGACGGGAACGGAGTCTACGCCGCCGACCTGACGGGCAAGCGGCTGGGCGACGGATCTTCGTACAACAATTACGTTGCCGAGGCCTTCCAGACCGACCTGCAATATTACGCGGGCACGCTCGATTATGATTTCGGCGGGGTTAGCGCCACGTCGAGCACGACCTATAGCAAGCGTTCCGCCCGCCAGCTGCAGGACGCGACCTATGCGTTCGGCGTGCTCTTTCCGCTGCTCACCGGCGGCGCGATCGCACCCGGCATCACGCCGTTCGACATCAACCTCGATCTAGAGAAGTGGACGCAGGAAGTGCGGCTCGCCTCGGCGAGCGGCGGCACCTTCGAATGGTTGGTCGGCGGCTTCTACACATCGGAGAAGAGCGACAATACGCAGCTCGTCCGCTCGTACGACATGGCCGGCAACGCGATCCCGCCGCTTGACCCGCTGGCGACGGTCGCGCTGCCGGCGAAGTACAAGGAATATGCCGTGTTCGGCAACGCGACCTTGCGCCTCGGCGAGCGCTTCGAGGTCACCGGCGGGGTGCGCTGGGCGCGCAACGAGCAGAATTTCCGCCAGATCAGCCAAGGCGCGATCGTGCCTACGGCGGACGATCCGGGCAGTTCCGAAGAGGACGTCTTCACGTGGAGCGTCAGCCCGCAATTCCATGTGAACGAGAATGCGATGCTCTATGCGCGCGTCGCCACGGGCTATCGCCCGGGCGGCCCCAACGTGATCGTCCCCAACGTGCCGCCGAGCGTCGAATCCGATACGCTCACCAATTATGAAGTGGGCTTCAAGGCGGATCTTGCCGGGCGCGCGGTGACGATCGACGTCGCGGCCTTCTACATGGACTGGAAGGACATCCAGGTGACGCGCAGCTTCGGCGGCGTGGCGGGGCAGGCCAATGGCGGTGCGGCGGTGAGCAAGGGCGTCGAAGGCGCGCTGACCATCCGGCCGGCGACCGGGCTGTCGCTGGGGCTGACTGCGTCCTACACCGACGCCACGCTCGCCGAGGACGTTCCGGACATCAGCGGCGCCGATGGCGACCAGCTGCCGGGTGTGGCCAAATTCAGCGGCTCGGCGCGGCTCGATTATCATGCCGAGCTGGGCGGCGATCTGAGCGGCGATTTCGGCGTGGGCGTGCGGCATGCGAGCAGCCGGCTGTCGCTGGTCGAGAGCGATCCGCTGACCGCGCGAGCACGGCCCTATACGGCGGTCGACCTGAATGCCGCGCTCAACATCGGCGAGCATTGGAAAGTGAGGGCCTATGCCCGTAATCTGCTCGACAATGACGGGGAGATCGCGCGCTCGACGCTGGCCAACGGGCTCAACCAGCCGAGCTTCCTCGCGATCACGCCCCTCCAGCCGCGCACGATCGGCCTCGCCTTCGATCTCTCATTCTGATTTGCAGGAAGCGCATCCCATGAATGCTCCCTTCGGCCTGAAGGCCGACACGCTTGCCCTGCCGCAGCCATATCTGCTGTTCCTCGGCGACACGGTCGAACGCGGCTTCGCCAAGACCGCTTTGGGACTGCGCGACTGGGCGCCCGAGAAATGCGTCGGCGAGCTCACCCTTGCTGGCGCGGCGGTGACCACCGGGCTGCCGCAGCTCACGCCAGTCGAGGCTTATGCGCAGGGCGCCCGGGCGCTGGTGATCGGCGTGGCGAATGCCGGGGGGGTGATCCCGCAGAGCTGGCGTGCCTCGCTGGTCGAGGCGCTCGAGGCGGGACTCGACGTGGTCGCGGGGATGCACACGCGGCTTTCCGACATTCCTGAGCTGCGTGAAACCGCTGCGTTGCTCGGGCGGCGGCTGATCGACATCCGGGTGCCGCCGGCGCAGATTCCGGTGGCGACGGGGCGCAAGCGGACGGGGAAAAGGTTGCTGACGGTGGGAACCGATTGCGCGCTCGGCAAGAAGTACACCGCGCTGGCGCTGGCGCGCGCCTTCGCGCAGCGCGGTGTGGCGAGCGATTTCCGCGCCACGGGGCAGACCGGGATCATGATCGCCGGCGGGGGCATGCCGATGGACGCAGTGGTCTCTGATTTCGAGGCGGGCGCGGCGGAGATGCTCTCGCCTGACGCCGCGCCGGAGCATTGGGATGTGATCGAAGGGCAGGGCTCGCTCGCGCATCCGGCTTATGCGGCGGTCTCGCTGGGGCTGCTCCATGGCAGCCAGCCGGACGTGTTCGTGGTGTGTCACGAGCCGGGGCGGACCGAAATGCTCGGCACCGCGGGCTATCAGGTCGCGACGATCGAGGAGATCGTGGATCTCACCTTGGCGCTCGGGCGGAGGACCAACCCGAACATCCGCTGCGGCGGGCTCAGCTTCAACACGTCGGCGCTGGATGAGGCCGAGGCTGCCGAGGTGATGTGGCGCGAGAGCAAACGGCTCGGGCTTCCGGTCGCCGATCCGGTGCGCGGCGGGCCGGCGTTCGACGCGCTCGTCGATAGCTGCCTGGCATGAGCGCAGCCGCCGCAGGATCGAGCTGGTTCCAGCGCTTCCTGTTGCCCGGCTTCGCGATGAAGGCCGTGATCATCGGCGGCGGCTATGCCACCGGGCGTGAGCTGGCGGAGTATTTCCTGCCGGCGGGGCCGTGGGGCGGACTCGCCGGCATGCTGCTGGCGATGCTGCTGTGGAGCGTGATTGCGGCGACCACCTTTGCCTATGCCCGGCTGGCGGGGGCGCTCGACTATCGTGCCTTTTTCGCCGATTTGCTCGGCCCGGCGTGGATCGCGTTCGAAGTGGCGTACATCCTGTTCGTGGTGCTGATTCTTGCGGTGTTCGGGGCAAGCGCGGGCGCGATCAGCGCGGCGATGTTCGGCTGGTCGAGCTTCGTCGGGGCATTGCTGCTCGCGGGGGGGATCCTCGCCACCGTTTCGTTGGGCAATGCGGCAGTCGAAGGCGTGTTCAAATATGTCTCGTTCCTGCTCTACGGCGTCTATGCGCTGTTCCTGATCCTCAGCCTGCTCAGCTTCGGCGACCGCATCGCCATGGGCTTCGCAACGCCGGCGCCGCGGACCGGCTGGGCGTCGGGCGGGCTGACCTATGCCAGCTACAACATCATCGGCGCGGTGGTGATCCTGCCGGTGCTGCGGCATTTGACCAGCACGCGCGACGCCGTGGTCGCGGGCCTCATCGCCGGGCCGTTGGCGATGGCACCGGCGATCCTGTTCTTCGTCTGCATGATCGCTTTCTATCCCGCGATCGGCGCCGAGACTCTGCCTTCAGATTTCCTCCTCCGGCAATTGAACGCGCCGGCGTTCCATTTGCTGTTCCAGGCGATGATCTTCGCCGCCTTGCTCGAGAGCGGCACCGGCGCGGTGCATGCGATCAACGAGCGCATTGCAGGGGTCCTCCGCCGTCGCCGCGAAGCCGAGCTCAGCGCGCGTGCCCGCGCCGCGATCGCGGGGGTGCTGCTGCTGGTGTGCATGTTCGTCGCCGAGCGCGTCGGGCTGATCGCGCTGATCGCCAGCGGCTATCGGCTGCTGGCGTACCTGTTCCTCGCCGTGTTCGTGCTGCCGCTGATGACGCTCGGGTTGGCGCGGCTGCTCCGGCGCCGTTCCGCCGCATCCAAGGAGATCGTCGCATGAAGCTGCATCATCTGTTCGCTCTGCCGCTGCTCGCGCTCGGGGCTCCTGCGCTTGCCGATCCGCCGGCGGGGCTCGACGCGAAGGTCGAGGCGCTGCGCAAGGCGAGCGGCGCGCCTGGTATCGCGGTCGCGATCGTCGAGCATGGCAAGACCACGCTCGCCAGGGGCTGGGGCGTCCGCAAACTCGGCGAGGCCGCCAAGGTCGACGCCGACACGATCTTCCAGACCGGATCGACGGGCAAGGCGTTCACTGCCACTGCGATCGCGATCCTCGTCGATCAGGGCAAAATCGGCTGGGACGACAAGGTGATCGATCACATGCCGTGGTTCCGCATGTACGATCCGTGGGTGACGCGCGAGATGACGGTCCGCGACTTGCTCGTCCATCACAGCGGGCTCGGGCTGGGGGCGGGGGACCTGCTGTTCGTGCCCCGCGGCAGCCTGTCGCGCAAGGAGACGGTCAAGCGGCTCGCCTGGATCAAGCCCGCCACCAGCTTTCGCTCAGGCTATGCCTATGACAACATCCTCTACACCGTCGCCGGCCAGCTGATCGAGGAAGTCAGCGGCAAGACGTGGGAAGAGTTCATGGCGCGCGAAGTGCTCAAGCGTGGCGGAATGAGCGACGCGACAGCCACGTATGAAGCGCGCTGGGCGACGCCCGATCGCGCCTTCGCGCATGCCCGGGTTGGCGGCGTGGTGCGCGGCGACGGGCCCAATTCGGTGCTCGACGAGCGCGAGGAACTCGGCCGCGCCGCGATGCCGGCGGGCGGACTGGCGCTCAGCGCGCGCGATCTCGCGCAGTGGCTCAAGATCCAGCTCGGCCACGGCGCGCTGCCCGGGGGCGGACGGCTGTTCAGTGAGGCGCAGGCGGCCGAAATGTGGAAGGGCGTGACCGTCCAGCCGATAACGCAATATCCGGGCAGCCTCGCCCCGCTCACGCCCAAGTTCAGCACCTATGCGCTGGGTTGGGAAGTCGAGGATTATCGCGGCGCGCGGATCATCTCGCACGGCGGCGGCGTGTTCGGATCGATCACCCACATCATCCTGCTGCCCGATCAGGAGGTCGGCATCGCGGTGGTGGTCAATTCGGAGGAAGTCGCATTGCTCCGCGGCGTCGCGCACATGCTGGTCGATCACTATCTCGGCGTGCCCGATCAGGATTGGCCCGCCCGCTTCGGCGCGTTCATGACCCAGCGGATCGAAGGCGGAAAGGCGGCGCTGGCCGGCGTCAAGGCCGCGCCGGCCAAGATCGGGCCGTCGCTGTCGCTCGCGCGCTATGCCGGGACCTATCGCGATGCCTGGTATGGCGACGTCGCCGTGACCAGCGGCGCCGACGGCTTGCGGATCGACTTCAAGACCACGCCCCGCATGGCCGGCAAGCTGGTCCACTGGCAATACGACACCTTCGTCACCCGCTTCGACGACAAGGCGATCGAGCCGGCCTATGTCAGCTTCGCGCTCGACGCCGAGGGCAGGGTGGAGCGCGTCTCGATGAAGCCGGAGAGCCCGATCGCCGATTTCAGCTACGATTATAAGGATCTCGACCTGCGGCCGGTGGCGGAGGGGGCGAAGTGAGGCGGGCCGATTTTCTCCCCTCCCTGAAAAGGAGGGGAATGGCGGGGCTGGCCCTGCTGCTCGCCGGCTGCGCCACCACATCGGCGCCGGCGCAAAAATCGCATCGCGATTTCCTAACGCTCGACACCCATCTCGACACGCCGATCCACTTCGCCCGCCCGGGCTGGAGCTTTGCCGGGCATCACGACCCTGCCGCCGACCTCGTCCAGGTCGATCTCGAGCGGATGGATTCCGGCGCGCTCGATGGCGGGTTCTTCGCGATCTATACCGAGCAGGGGCCGCTGACGGCCAAAGGCTATGCCGACGCGCTCGCCTTCGCGCGCAAGCGATCCGACCTGATCGACACCACGCTCGCGGCCTTCCCCAACCGCATCGACTTCGCGATGACCGCCGAAGACGCGCGCCGGATCGATCGTATGGGACTGCGCATCGCGTTCAAGAGCATGGAGAACAGCTATCCGCTCGGCGAGGATCTTTCGCTGCTCGAGGACTTCCACGATCGCGGCGTGCGGCTGGCCGGGCCGGTGCACGGCGCCAACAACCAGTTCGCCGATTCCTCCGGAGACACGCCGAAATGGAATGGTCTCTCACCCCTCGGGCGCAAATGGGTAGAGGAGATGAATCGGCTGGGGATGGTGATCGACGCCAGCCACGCGTCCGACGCCGCGTTCGATCAGATGCTGGAATTGTCGAAGACGCCGTTGCTGCTCTCGCATTCGAGCGGGCGCGAGGCGTTCGACCATCCCCGAAATCTCGACGACGGTCGCATCCGCAGGCTCGCTGCGAAGGGCGGGGCGATCTGCGTCAGCACGATCTTCCTGTCCAACATGAACATGACGCCCGAGCGTGCGGCTTTGTTCACGCAATATGAGCATATCGCCGACCTAAGCCCCGAGCAGCAGGCGGATCTGGCCCGCAAATGGCGTGCGCTCGACGCGACCCAGCCGATGTGGGCCGCCGATTTCGAGCGCTACATGGCGATGGTGCTCCACGTGATCCAGGTCGCGGGCGTCGATCATGTCTGCTTCGGCGCCGACTGGGACGGCGGCGGCGGGCTGCCCGGGATCGCGGACATCTCGGCGCTGCCCAAGGTCACCGAAAGGCTCAGGCAGGCGGGTTATTCCGACGCCGACCTCGCCAAGATGTGGAGTGGCAATATCCTGCGCATCGTCGAGGCGGCCGAGCGCGCCGCCCGCTGACGCTCAGGCGACGTCGTAGAGCAATGCCAGTTCGTCGAGCGGGAGGGTGAAGCAGATCGCCGCGCCGCCCAGCGGGCTGATGCTGCTCCAGATGCGGCCACCATAGGAATCGACGATCGTGCGGCAGATCGACAGCCCGATGCCGAGGCCGTTGCGATCGGCGGCGCCGAAGGGTGCGAAAATGTCGCCGCCGTTGCCGGGGAGCCCTTTGCCGTTGTCGCCCACGCTGACCATCACCATTCCCGCCGCTTCGCGGTGGCTCGTGACGATCACCTGCGGCTTGTCGACGTCGGCGACTGCCTGCGCGGCGTTGCGGATCAGATTGAGCAGGACCTGCTGGATCTGCACCTTGTCGGCGGCGACATGGCCGGTGTCGGGTTCGAGCTGCGCGCTGATCGCCGCGCGTGCGACGGCCGGATCGGCGACCTTGCTGAGTGCGATCGCCTCCTCGACGATGTCGTCGAGCGACGCCATCTCGCCGATGCGGCGATCCGAGATCATCTCGCGTGCGCGCGAGATGATCTTGCCGCTCAGCCCGATCTGCCGGCCCGCTTGCCCCAGCAGGACTGCCAGCCGCTCCTGATCGACCAGCGAATGTCTGCCCTGCTCGGCCAGATAGATCGCGGCGCTGAGATAATTGCCGGCCGCGGTGAGCGGCTGCGAAAGCTCGTGCGCGATCGTTGCGGCCATTACGTTCACGGCCTCCACGCGGGTGATATGCGCCACTTCGGCGCGAAGCTGCTCGTGCCGCCGCTCGGTGGTGACATCCTGCTCGGTGCCGAGCACGGTCCGCACCCGGCCGTCGGGATCGACCACCGGCGACATCCGGATCCGCAGTGGTGCGACCCGGCCATCACCCATGGTGCTGACGACTTCGCATTGCGCCGGCTGCTTCGACAGGATCGCGGTACGTAACGTCCGCTGGATCTCCTTGCGGCCCGCCAGGTCATGGAAGGCGAGCGCCTCGTCCGAGGTCATGATGTCCTGTGCTGGATCGCGGCCGTGCATCCGGCAAGTTTCCTCCGAGCAGGTGAGCAATTTACTCTCCAGATCGAGTTCCCAATCGCCGATCTTGCCGATAGCCTGCGCCTCGCACAGCCGCTTGTTGATCGCGGCAAGACGCTGGATGATCGCTTCCCGACGGCGCAGGCCCAGCCAGAAAGCGAGGGTGCCGCCCAGCAGCGCGAGCGAGAGGGCGGCCACGGTAAGGTAGAATATGCGCGTTCTCGCATAAGAGAGTGCCAGCGCGTCGTCGATGCCGAGTCCCACGCTGACGAACAATCCGTAACGCGGCAGTCGTCGCTGGCTGAAGATGCGCCTGATGCCGTCCACCGAGCTGGGGCCGATATAGGTGCCCCAAGGCTGCGCCGCCTGTCGCTGCATGGCGAGTTTGCCGGCGAGATTCTGGCCATAGCTGACGACTGCGCCCTGGCGCCGGGCGAGAGTCAGCCCGTCGAGGCGGATGACCGAGATCAGGTCGTGTGGCCGGAAATCGGCGCCTTCGTAGAAGCGGGTCAGGCGGTCTATCGGAATATGCAGCGCGACGACCCCGCCGAACTTGCCGTCCTCCGCCAGTATCGCGCGGGCGAAAGTGATCGAGACCTTGCCGGTATTGCTCTCGCGAGCGGGATCCGTGAGGATCGGCTGGCGCGTCGCGTCAGTGCGAAGCTGCTCGAACGCGGGTTCGCCCACCAGGCTTCGGGCGGTGTTTCCAGGCCGGCTCGACCATCGCACGCGCCCAGCGGCATCGGCGACATCGACCTTCGCGAACAGCGGATCGACGGCGGCGGAATCGATCAGCGACGCGGGGGCTGCGCCAGGCCCGCCGGCACCGCCGTCATGATACCGCGCGAGCTGCGTGGCGGCGGTATCGGCGCGCTCGAGGATCCCCGAGATGAAATGGTCATAGGCAATCACGCGATTACGATTCTCGCGCACCGCGCTGGATATCACGCCGGCACGCTGGACGTTTGCGATCTGGATTGCCACCAGCCAGATCGCCCCGCAGATCAGCACAGCGGCGAGGGGAAGCACGAGCGTCAACCATCGTGGAGCAGTCTGCGCCGGTCCGCGCAGTGGATAGCCAAATTCAGGCAGGGGAATGGTTGTAAGCTTCACACTTTGATCTGCCCGGCAGCTACGACAGCGAGGTAGCTAGAATAGCATCTTCAAGCTTTGTTAACTAAGTACTTGTGCGGGGAAAAGCTGTATGCCGGCTGCTCGCTGGTGATGCGGATCGCGGTCTGCGTCTATTTGGCGCGATACATCGCCATACATGCCGCGGGACGCGCAGGTGCCGAGCAGCGAAGGCGTGGGCGCGGCGAGGCCCGGCGCCGCGTCATCGCGGCGCCGTTGTATATCAATGCTCTGCGCGGGGAAGTTCGCGCGTCAGACGTTGAAGCGGAACAGCATCACGTCGCCGTCGTGGACGACATATTCCTTGCCTTCGGAACGCAGCTTGCCTGCGTCGCGCGCGCCGCTCTCGCCCTTGAACTGGACATAGTCCTCATAGGCGATCGTCTCGGCGCGGATGAAGCCGCGCTCGAAATCGGTGTGGATCTCGCCCGCGGCCTGCGGCGCCTTGGCGCCGACCTCGACGGTCCACGCGCGCGCTTCCTTCGGGCCGACGGTGAAGAAGGTGAGCAAGTGGAGCAATTTGTAGCCCGCGGTGATGACGCGTGCGAGGCCGGTCTCCTCAAGTCCCAGCTCGGCGAGGAACTCACTGCGATCTTCAGCGGGCATCGTCGCGATCTCGGCCTCGATCGCCGCCGACACCACGACGGCTTCTGCGCCCTCGGCCTTCGCCTTTTCGAACACCTTGGCGGAGAGTTCGTTGCCGTTGGCGGCGTCTTCCTCATTGACGTTGCAGACATAGAGGACGGGCTTGCCGGTGAGCAGCTGCGCCTGCGCGAAGACACGAGCTTCCTCGATATCTCTCGGCTGGGTGAGGCGCGCGGGCTTGCCCTCGCGGAGCAAGTCGAGCGCCTGGCCGAGCACCGAGGCGGCGACCTTGGCTTCCTTGTCGCCCTGCGTGGCTTTCTTGGCAAAGGCGGGGACGCGCTTCTCGAGGCTTTCGAGATCGGCGAGCATCAGTTCCGTTTCTACGGTCTCGGCATCGGCGATCGGATCGACCTTGTTGTCGACATGCTGGATGTCGTCATTCTCGAAGCAGCGCAGCACATGGACGATCGCGTCGACTTCGCGAATGTTGCCGAGGAACTGGTTGCCGAGGCCCTCGCCCTTGCTCGCGCCGCGGACGAGGCCGGCAATGTCGACGAAGCCGAGCTGGGTCTCGATGATCTTGGCCGAACCGGCGATCTCGGCGAGCTTGTCCAGTCGCGGATCGGGTACCGCGACGTTGCCGACATTGGGCTCGATCGTGCAGAACGGATAGTTCGCCGCCTGCGCCGCGGCCGTCTCGGTCAGCGCATTGAAGAGCGTGGACTTGCCGACGTTCGGAAGCCCGACAATGCCGCAGCGGAAACCCATGAAGCGCGATCCTGTGTTGAAAGAGCCGGGCGATGCCGGCAAGTTGCGCGCTCGATAGGCGCAAAGCGCCGCGGTTTCCAGTCCGGAGCAAGCCCGCCTCGCCGCGCGTTGAGCTGGAATGCTAGTCAAGCTTCTCGATTCCGCCGCCGCGCGACTGATGGGCATCGAAGGTGCCGATTTCCGCGAGCCCGCGGGCGAGCCGGCGATGCTTCCACCGGATTCGGTATCGTGGCGCGTGTTCCGCAATCCGGTGACGATGTATATCGGCGGGATCGCCGCGGTTTTGCTCGAACTGGGCGAGCCGCGCGTGCGCCACGGCGTGTGGGACCATAGCAGCTTCAAACGCGATCCGGCCGGCCGGCTGCGGCGTACGGGGCTCGCGGCGATGATCACCGTTTACGGCGCGCGCAGCCAGTTCGAGGCGCTGGCCGCGCGGGTTCGGCGCATGCATGCGCGCGTGCAAGGCGAGACCGACGATGGCCGCTTTTATGCCGCCAATGACCCCGAGTTGCTGCTTTGGGTGCAGGCGACCGCCAGCTGGGCGTTTCTCGAAGCGTATAGTCGCTATGCCGCGCCGCTCGGGCAGGTGGAGCGAGACCGTTATTATGCCGAGGCCAGGCCGGGCGCGGCACTCTATGGCGTCGAGGCGCCGCCAGCGAACGAGGCCGGGATGCAGGCGCTGATGGCGCGGATACGGCCACAGCTCGAACCGTCGCCGGTGCTCGACGAACTCATCGCGATCCTGGGGACTGCGGACATCCTGCCGCTGCCGCTGCGGCCGCTGCAAAGGCTGGGCGTTCGCGCCGCCGTGGACCTGCTGCCGTCGGTGATGCGCGGCCAGCTCGGACTGACCGGTCACCGGCTCCGCCGGCACGAACGCGCGTTGCTCGGGCTGCTCGCGAAGGGCGCTGGACGCTTCGAACTGCCGTCGAGCCCCGCGCGACAGGCTGCGGCACGCCTCGCCAACGTCCGGCGATGCGGACCGGCCGGGTTGGCTACGTCTTAGTATTGTATGGTTGCTTGACGCACCCCCGTTCATCTGCGGTACAGGGGCGCCGGGCCTTGTCAGGCATAGAGTATTCAAGGAGCAGGGAATGATTCGCCGTCACATGATCATGAGCGCCGCCGCGGCGACCTTCGCGCTTGCGAGCTGCAGCGGGAGCGATGATCCCACTCCCACCCCGTCTCCCACGGCCACCCCGACACCAACGCCGACTGCGTCGCCTACCTATACGGCGTTCCCGCTGGCGGCCGCGGCCTCGTTCAACACGATCAATGCCTCGACCAGCTATACCGGTGATCCGGCCGGGGCAGTGACGCTGGGCGTCGCGACCACCGAGGTGGGCCTGTCGAGCCGTCTGAGCCTCGCCACCAGCAACGCGATCGCCACGGCGACCTATGTGATCAACGAGAATGGCGAGGAATCGCGTTTCGTCAACGCCAACGTCACCACCGCTCCCGCGCCGGGTGTGACCGAGTTCGTGTTCCGCACCACCGACACGGCGACTGCGGGCAAGTTTTCGCAGCTCGAGTTTCTCAACAACACCATCCCGTCGCAAGTGACGAGCAACACCGCGCTGCAGCTGACCAATCTCAGCTACGCCAATTGGTGGCGCGGCGATTCGACGACGGGCGCCAAGCGGATCACCACCTCGGTATTCGGCTACCAGACCGTGCTGACCGATATGCCGAAGACCGGCACGCAGGCCTATACGTCGACCGTCGTCGGCCGGCTGGTTGGCGTCAACGGCGGTGTCACCACCGTCGCGCGGATCGGCGGCACCGTCACGGTTTCGGTCAACTTCTCGACCGGCCTCGTCGATATCGCGCTCACGCTCGACCAGACTCCGCAAGGCGGCGCGACGACTGCGTACGGCACCTTCACTGCCCAGGGCGGGATTTCGACCGGGCAGAACCAGTTCCAGGGCAGCTTCACCGGCAGCCCGACGCTGTCGGGCACGCTCACCGGCGGCTTCTTCGGCTCGCAGGGCAAGGAGATCGGCATTGCCTTCGCAGCTAACGGTACCGTCGGCGGGGGCAATCAGCGCCTCGTCGGGGTGATCGTCGGCAAGAAGTAAGCTTCGATCAGAACAGCGAAGGGGCTCCGGGAAACCGGGCCCCCTTTTTCTTGCGCTCAGTCCTGCAGCCGCAGCGCCACGTCGCTCATGAAGCGCGCATCGTTGCCGCTCGCGAGCCATGACGCCTCCGCGGCGATCGCACCGAGCAGGTCGGTGAGCGGCTCGATCTCGGCCTTGGCGTAGTTGCCCAGCACATAGCCGGTCACCCGGTCCTTGTGCCCGGGATGGCCGATCCCGATCCGCACCCGGCGAAAATCGGGGCCGATATGCGAGTCGGTCGAGCGCAGCCCGTTATGCCCCGCGGTGCCGCCGCCGATCTTCACCTTGACCTTGAACGGCAGCAGATCGAGCTCGTCGTGGAAGACGGTGACGTCGGCGGGCGCCAGCTTGTAGAAGTCCATCGCCGCGCGGACGGCGCGGCCGCTCTCGTTCATGAAGGTGCCGGGCTTGAGCAGGGTCACCTTGTCGGGGCCGATCCGTCCTTCCTGCGTCCAGCCCTGGAACTGCTTCTTCGGTGCCGGGAAGTCGTGCACTTCGGCGATGGCGTCCGCCGCCATGAAGCCGACATTGTGCCGGTGCATCGCATATTGCGGTCCCGGATTGCCGAGACCCACCCAGAGCTGCATGCCTAAACCCCAAAACAAAATCGCCCCCGCACCTAGGATGCGGAGGCGATTTTTTCACCCAGGAAAGTTCGTGCGAGCGATTACTCGCCCTCGGCCTCGCCGGCTTCGCCCTGGCTGTCGCCTTCGCTCGACTTGAGCGCGGACGGCGCCACGATCGTCGCGATGGTGAAGTCGCGATCGGTGATCGCCGAAGTCGCACCCTTGGGCAGCGTGACTGCCGAGATGTGGATCGAATCGCCGACTTCGACGCCCTTGAGCGAAATCTCGATCTGGTCGGGGATCTCGGATGCGTCGACGACGAGCTCGAGCTCGTGACGGACGACATTGAGCACGCCGCCGCGCTTGATCCCGGCCGATTCTTCCTCATCGATGAACACGATCGGCACGTTGACGTGCACGCTGGCATGCTCGGAGATGCGCAGGAAGTCGACATGGACCGGACGATCGGTCACGACGTTGAAGGTGACATCCTTGGGCAAGGTGCGCTCGCCATTGACCATGACGACCGAGTTCATGAAGTGCCCGGTGTTGAGCAGCTTCATCAGCTCGCGTTCGCTGACATGGATGCCAACGGGGTCTGCCTTGCTGCCGTAGATAACGGCGGGGACGCGGCCTTCACGACGAAGCGCCCGGGAGGCTCCCTTGCCAACCCGGTCGCGCGTCTCGGCCGACAGCGTAAGCGATTCGCTCATGTGTCGTTCCAATGCGCTAAAGTGTTTCAGTTCATGCCGGGCAGGCCTCCAGGGATGACCCTGCCCGGGCAAGCGCGCGCCTCTAGCGGAAATGCGGGTAAAGTGCAACCGATCCAATCCTCCCCCCTCCGGGGGAGGATCAGATCTGGAATAGTCCCTCCGCTACACCAGTTCGGGCAACAGCGCCTCGAGCTTCTCGAAGCTCTGGCTCCAGCCTTCCTCCATGCCCGACAGCGCCGGCAGCAGCTTTTCGCTCACCTGCTTGATCACCGTCGTCATGTGCATCGTCGTGCCGCCGCCGGCCGCGTCCTCGAACACGAAAGTGGTGACATGCTCGATGCCCCAGCTGCCGTCCGCTTCCTGGAAGGCGCGCAGCATTATCGAGAGCCGGTCGGGTCGCTCGACCTCGAGAAATTCACCGAAGCACGGATTGGTGCCGTGCGGCTCGGGCCCGCGCATGTCGATCCGGATCTTGCCGCCCGGCCGCACGTCGCTCTCGCAAAAGGGTACGTCGAAATGGTGCGGCCCCCACCAGCGCGCGAGATGCTCGGCCTTGGTCAGGCAATCGAAGACGAGGTCGCGCGGCGCGGCAAAGGTTCGGACGATGACTAATTCGGAGCCCACGCCGGACTCGGTCACAATGGCGTTCATTCTTGCTCTCCTTCTTCCTGCAATCGCTTCAAATAGCTGTCGAGATCGTCGAACTTCTCTTCCCAGAAGCGGCGATAGGCAGTGAGCCAGTCGCTCGCCGCCTTGAGTGCTTCCGCCTCGAGCTTCGCCGGACGCTGCTGCGCCGTGCGGCCGCGCGAGATCAGCCCGGCGCGTTCGAGCACCTTGAGATGCTTGGTCACCGCCGGCCCACTCATCGCGAACGGGCGGGCGAGTTCGCCGACAGAGGTTTCGCCCCGGGCCAGCCGGGCGAGGATCGCGCGCCGGGTCGGATCGGCCAAAGCGGCGAAGGTGGCGCTTAGCGGGTCGGGTGCGAGAATCATATAACCTCCTGGTTAAATAACCTATCAGTTAAATGAGGAGTGGAGTCAAGCTGCAAAACTCCGCTTCCTACAAGGAGGGACAGGGGGGCGACCCGGGGGAGCCCATCGAGCCGCAGCAAAGAAAAGGCCGGGCATCAGCCCGGCCTTTTCTACCACCCCGAACCCTCCCTTGCAGGGAGGGGCAGGCTCAATAGTCGACGCGCTCCGCCTTGAGCCCGCGCTTCGCCAGCTCGGCCTGCACGCCGGCATTACCGGCAAGGTGCCCCGCGCCGACCGCGACGAATACCGTGCCCGGCGCCTTCATCCGCTGCGTCAACCAATCCGCCCATTTGGCGTTCCGCCGGGCGAGCAGCGCGTCGGCCAGCTCGGGCGCGCGGGCCAGATCCTCGTTCATCAGCCGGGCGAGCCCGTCGGCATCGCCCGCGCTCCACGCCGCAACCATCCGGTCGATCGTCGCGCCGGCCTTGGGCAAGTCGTCCAGCGTATCGATCAGCAGCGCGCGTTGCGCCGCGATCGGCAGCCGATCGAAATAGCCGAGTTGCTCGCGCGCCGTCTCGAGGCCGTTCACGCGCTTGCCCGCGGCGCTCGCCGCGGCGGTAAGCACGGCCTCGGCGCCGTCCTTTTCGTCATAGCCGAGCCGGCGCAGCGGTGCCGCCGACAGCATCGTCGCGGCCAGCCACGGCTCGGCGCGATCGAGCGCTTCGGGCGACAGCCCCATCTCGGCAATCGCGGCGCGGAACCTGGCGGCCTCGGCGGGCGGCAATTGGTCGGGCAGGGCAGGGCCCGCATTCGTCATGCCGAGTTCGCCGACCAGCGCCTGCATCTCGGCCTCGGGCGGCATCATCAGTTCGAGCACCAGTTCGTTGCTCGCGTCGAACGCGGTCTTCACGCCGTCGTCGAACCAGCTGAGCCCGGGCTTGAGCATATGCACCGTCCCGAACAGATAGATCGTGGTGTCGGCGTCCTTGACCACCCACAAGGCAGGGTCGGCGTGGTTCGCCGCCTTCTTCGCCTCGCACCCGCCCAGCGCCAGCAGCGCCGCTCCAATCAGCAATTTCCGAAACATCGCGCGACAGGAGGGGATCACTGCATCCTTGTCAACGTGGGCATCGCGCGCCAAAGCACGGCGCATATGTCCGAACCTCTCAGCTTCCAGCGGATGATCCTGAAGCTCCATGATTACTGGAGCGAACGCGGCTGCGTGATCCTCCAGCCCTATGACATGCGTATGGGCGCGGGGACCTTCCACCCGGCGACGACCTTGCGCGCGCTCGGCCCCGATCCGTGGAATGCCGCCTTCGTCCAGCCCTGCCGCCGCCCGACCGATGGCCGCTATGGCGAGAACCCCAACCGGCTCCAGCATTATTACCAGTACCAGGTGATCCTGAAGCCGAGCCCGCCCGATCTGCAGGAGCTCTATCTGGGTTCGCTCGCGGCGATCGGGGTGGACTTCACGCGCCACGACATCCGCTTCGTCGAGGACGATTGGGAATCGCCGACGCTCGGCGCGTGGGGGCTGGGCTGGGAAGTCTGGTGCGACGGGATGGAAGTCACCCAGTTCACCTATTTCCAGCAGATGGGCGGGTTCGATTGCAAGCCGGTGGCGGGTGAGCTGACCTACGGGCTCGAGCGGCTGGCGATGTACATCCAGAACAAGGACAGCGTGTACGACCTCGCGTTCAACGATGGCGGCGTGACCTATGGCGACGTGTTTCTCGAGAACGAGAAGCAGATGTCGAAGTACAATTTCGAAGTTGCCGATACCGAGACCTTGTTCGAAGGGTTCCGCAAGGCTGTTGCCGAGTGCGAGAATTGCCTGACGCAGAACGTGCCGATCGCCGCCTATGAGCAGGCGATCGAAGCCAGCCACACCTTCAACCTGCTCCAGGCCCGCGGCGTCATCTCGGTCGCCGAGCGCCAGGCCTATATCGGCCGGGTCCGCGATCTCGCGAAGGGCAGCTGCGAGGCGTGGATCGCCCACATGACGCCCGTCTGGGCCGAGAAGTATCCGGAGTGGTCGCTGTGACCGAAGACTTCCTTCTCGAACTCCGCTCCGAAGAGATTCCGGCGCGGATGCAGGAAAAGGCGCGCACCGACCTCGCCGCCTTGTTCGACGCGCGATTGAAGGCGCTCAACCTCGCCTTCGACAGCATCGAGAGCTTCGCCACCCCGCGGCGTCTCGCATTGATCGTCCGCGGCGTCGCCGAGACCACCACCGCGGCAACCGAAGAGCGCAAAGGCCCCCGTGCCGACGCGCCCGACGCCGCGATCCAGGGCTTTCTGCGCTCGACCGGTCTCACCCGCGACCAGCTCGTCGCGCGCGACGACGGCAAGGGCGGGCAGGTGCTGTTCGCAGTGATCGAGCGGCCGGGGATCGTCGCCGGCTCGGTGCTCGCCAGTGCCACGACCCACGCGATCCACAATTTCGCCTGGCCCAAATCGATGCGCTGGGGAGATGCTTCGGTCTCGACCGAGAGCCTGCGCTGGGTCCGCCCGCTGCAGGGCATTGTCGCCTTGCTCGGCGACAAATTGGTGCCGATCGAAGTCGCCGGGCTCAAGAGCGGCGCGCAGACCGTAGGCCATCGCTTCCACCATCCCGGCGTGATCACCATCGGGTCGGCGAACGACTATGTCGAGAAACTGCGCGCCTGCCACGTGATCGTCGACGGCGCCGAGCGCCGCGCGATCATCGCGGTCGGCGCCAAGCTGGCCGCGCGCAAGGCGGGGCTGGAATTGGTCGAGGACGAAGGCCTGCTGTTCGAGAATGCCGGCCTGACCGAATGGCCGGTGCCGCTGCTCGGACGCTTCGACGCGGATTTCCTTTCGGTGCCCCCGGAGGTGATCCAGCTCACTGCGCGGGTGAACCAGAAATACTTTGTCTGCCGGGATGGCGAGGGCAAACTCGCCAACGCCTTCGTCTGTACCGCGAACATCGACGCGAGCGACGGCGGCGCGCGGATCGTCGAGGGCAACCAGAAGGTCCTCGCCGCACGGCTGAGCGACGCGCGCTTCTTCTACGACACCGATCTCAAGACGAAGCTCGACGACCTCCGGCCCAAGCTGGAAAAGATCGTTTTCCACGAGAAGCTAGGGACGGTGGCGGACAAGGTCGAGCGTATCTCGAAGTTCGCTCGCTGGCTTGTCGACGTGGAGGTCGTGCGAGCACAAGATCAGAGCCCGCAGGCGAAAACCACGCTTTACAACGACACGTTCAAGGCTGCGAGCTGGTCCAAATCAGATCTAGTCACCGGCATGGTCGGCGAGTTTCCCGAACTGCAGGGCCTGATGGGCGGTTACTACGCCGCTGCGCAGGGTGAGTCAGCGACGGTCGCTGAGGCGATCCGCGACCATTACAAGCCGGTCGGGCAGGGGGACGAGATTCCAACTGCTCCAGTCACTGTGGCGGTGTCGCTTGCGGATAAGCTGGATACGCTAGCGGCTTTTTTCGGCATTGATGAACGGCCTACGGGCTCGCGTGATCCTTTCGCGCTTAGGCGAGCCGCACTCGGGATCATTTCTATCATTGTCGAAAACGGGCTTCGGGGTTCGTTGCGAAAAGCCTGCACGAACTTGCCCATTCTCGGTCCGGCTACCGATGCATTCGTAATCTTCGAACGAATTTACGGGCACGGTTTTGAGGAGCGTGGAAATAGGCTGCAAGCTGCGGAGAGTGATAATCAGAATCTGTTGGCAGTTGCCAATCAGATCATTGATTTCATTGTCGACCGCCTCAAGGTCCAGCAGCGCGAAGCCGGCGTACGCCACGACCTGATCGACGCGGTGTTCGCGCTCGGCGGTGAGGACGATCTCGTCCGCCTGCTCGCCCGCGTCCACGCGCTGCAGGCGTTCGTTACCACCGGGGACGGCGCCAACCTCCTCGCCGGCTACAAGCGCGCCGCGAACATCCTCAAGAAAGAGGGTTTCGACGGCACTGATGTCGATGTCGGCGGCAATATCTACGAGGCCGCGCCCGCCGAATCCGATCTGATCGAGGCGCTCGACGCCGCCGAACCCCGCGCCGAGGCGGCGATCGCAGCGGAGGATTTCGAAGCCGCGATGGCCGCGCTCGCCACGTTGCGCGGGCCGATCGACGCGTTCTTCGAACAGGTGACGGTGAACGATCCCGATCCCGACAAGCGCATCGCCCGGCTCGGCCTGCTCGCCCGGGTTCGTGCCGCGGTACACAAGGTTGCGGACTTCTCGCGGATCGACGGATGACGCCGGCAGGAGGGCATGAGATGATCCATCCGGCGATCTTCATCCTGTTGTTCCTTTTCGCCTTTCCGTTCTTCTGGATCGCGGTCATCGGCTTCATCGCGCGGCAGGGCTGGCGCGAGATCGCCGCGGCCTATCCGGCGACCTCGGATGCGCCGCCGTCCGCCCGGCGCGTCCGCTTCGGCAGTCTGAGCATCGGCGGCAAGCTGATGTCGCCCAATTATGGATCGAGCATCGACGGCTGGTTCGCGCAAAGCGGGTTCTGGCTGCGGCCTTTCCTGCCGTTTCGCCCCTTCCATCCGATGATCTTCATTCCCTGGGCGCGGGTGGAGTCGGTCGAGCAGGAGCGCAAGATGCTCAGCAAGGCGGTCCGCGTCCGGCTGGCCGGAAACATGCCCGATCTGTTGCTGCTGGGATCGCTCGGACGCGCTGCGCTCGAGCGCAGATAGGGGCAGAACCGCTGCCGTCGTTCGATACCGGACTCGCCTGCGCGCCGGTTCGTGTTGCGACGCACAAAGTTGCGGATTCTTTCGAAGATCGAAGGCTGATTTATCTGACTTATTGCGCACCCGAAACGGACGATTTCGCCTAACCTTTCCCAGCCTTTGGCCGTCCGGCGCGGGCGGGGCACCTGACAACGCAATCAGAGCTTCCGCCTTGTTCGCAGCCGCGGTAGGCGCCTTCCATCCTGGGGCAGTGCCTCCAGCAGAAGGACCAGGGATGACGCAGTACGTGTACCGCTTCGGCGGCGGGGTTTCGGACGGCGGTCAAGGCGACAAGAATCTGCTCGGGGGAAGGGCGCCAATCTCGACGGCATGGCCGCGATCGGCCTGCCGGTCCCTCCCGGCTTCACGATCAGCACCCCGGTCTGCGCGCTCTATTACGACGAAGGCGAAAGCTTCCCCGACAGCCTCAAGGCCGAAGTCGCCACCGGCATCGTCCATATCGAGGCAGTGACGGGCAAGAAATTCGGCGACCCCGCCGATCCGCTCCTCGTTTCGGTCCGCTCGGGCGCGCGCGTGTCGATGCCCGGCATGATGGACACGGTGCTGAACCTCGGGCTGAACGATGCCACCGTCGTCGGGCTCGCGCAGATCAGCGGCGACGATCGCTTCGCGTGGGACAGCTATCGCCGCTTCATCCAGATGTATTCGGACGTCGTCCTCGGGCTTGATCACGATCGCTTCGAGGAAGCGCTCGAGATTGCCAAGGAAGATAATGGCTTCAGCCTCGATACCGAGCTGACCGCCGCGCATTGGCAGAAGCTCGTCGCCGAATACAAGGCGATCGTCGAGGAGCTTTGGGGCAAGCCCTTCCCGCAGGACGTCCACGATCAGCTCTGGGGCGCGATCGGCGCGGTGTTCGGATCGTGGCAGTCCGAGCGCGCCAAGGTCTATCGCCGCCTCAACGACATTCCCGGCGACTGGGGCACCGCGGTCAACGTCCAGGCGATGGTGTTCGGCAATATGGGCGAGACGTCGGCCACCGGCGTCGCCTTCACGCGCGATCCCGCCAAGGGCGACAACGCCTATTATGGCGAATTCCTGATCAACGCGCAGGGCGAGGACGTCGTCGCCGGCATCCGCACCCCGCAATATTTGACGCGGGCGGCGCGCGAGGCGGCAGGGGCCAAGCCGCTGTCGATGGAAGAGGCGATGCCCGAGGTCTACGCCCAGCTCGCTACGGTCTTCGAGACGCTCGAGACGCATTATCGCGACATGCAGGACATCGAGTTCACCGTCGAGCGCGGCAAGCTCTGGATGCTCCAGACCCGCTCGGGAAAGCGCACCGCCAAGGCCGCGCTCAAGATCGCAGTCGACATGGCGAACGAAGGGCTGATCACGCAGGAAGAGGCAATCCTGCGCGTCGATCCGATGGCGCTCGACCAGTTACTCCACCCGACGCTCGACCCCAAGGCAGTGCGCGACGTGTTGACCAAGGGTTTGCCGGCGTCACCCGGCGCCGCATCGGGCTATGCGGTGTTCGACAGCGACACCGCCGAGAAGCGCGCCGCCGCGGGCGACTCCGTGATCCTCGTCCGCGTCGAGACTTCGCCCGAGGACATTCACGGCATGCACGCCGCCAGAGGCATCCTCACCGCGCGCGGCGGGATGACCAGCCATGCGGCGGTGGTTGCGCGCGGAATGGGGCGTCCGTGCGTCTCGGGTGCGGGCACGCTGGGGATCGTCGCCAAGGAGAAGCTGTTTCGGGTCGGTGGCCGCGAAGTGCGCGAAGGCGACACGATCACGATCGACGGCACCACCGGCGAAGTGATGTTCGGCGCGGTCCCGACGGTCCAGCCCGAGCTGTCGGGCGATTTCGGCACGCTGATGCTTTGGGCCGATGCCAAGCGCCGGCTCAAGGTGCGCGCCAATGCCGAGACGCCGCTTGATTGCCGTACCGCGCGCGAGTTCGGCGCCGAGGGGATCGGGCTGTGTCGCACCGAGCACATGTTCTTCGAACAGTCGCGGATCACTGCAGTGCGCCAGATGATCCTCGCCTCGGACGAGAAGGGGCGCCGCGCCGCGCTCGATAAATTGCTCCCCGAGCAGCGCAGCGATTTCGTCGAGATCTTCGAAGTGATGGCCGGGCTGCCCTGCACGATCCGCCTGCTCGATCCGCCGCTCCACGAATTCCTGCCCCACGAGGAAGCTGAGTTCGAGGAAGTCGCCAAGGCTGCCAACATCGGCGTAGACTTGTTGCGCCGCCGCGCGGCGGAACTGCACGAGTTCAATCCGATGCTCGGCCATCGCGGCTGCCGCCTCGGCGTGACCTATCCCGAGATCTACGAGATGCAGGCGCGCGCGATCTTCGAGGCGGCGATCGAGGTGGCCGAAAAGTCGGGCGCGGCGCCGATCCCCGAAGTGATGATCCCGTTGGTCGCCACCCGCCGCGAGCTCGAGCTGATGAAGATCGTCGTCGACAAGGCGGCCGAGGCGGTGTTCGCCGAGAAGGGGCGTCGAATCGAATATCTGGTCGGCACGATGATCGAGCTGCCGCGCGCCGCCCTGCGCGCGGGCGAGATCGCCGAGGTCGGCGCGTTCTTCAGCTTCGGCACCAACGATCTCACCCAGACCACGCTGGGCGTGAGCCGCGACGACGCGGCGCGCTTCCTGACGACCTATGTCGAAAAGGGCATCTACGCCCGCGATCCGTTCGTCTCGATCGACGTCGAGGGCGTCGGCGAGCTGATCAGCATCGCCGCGGAGCGGGGCAGGGCGACGCGCCCCGACATAAAGCTGGGCATTTGCGGCGAACATGGCGGCGATCCCGCCTCGATCGCGTTCTGCGAAGCGACCAGGCTCGATTACGTCTCGGCCTCACCCTATCGCGTCCCGATCGCGCGGCTGGCTGCGGCGCAGGCGGCGCTCACGGCAAAGTGACTCTGGGCTCCTGCGAAAGCAGGAGCCCAGAGTCAGAGGCGATCGCTCGCGGCCGGGGCCTCATGCTTTTGCAGGAGCCCCGAGTTTCAATAGGGATCGACCGTACGTGTCGGCGTCACCACGGTCGCGCCGGTCGCAGCGCGAAGCCGGGCATTCTCCGTCTCGAGTTCGCGCAAGCGGCGTTGTGATTCGCGCAGCTCGGCGCCGGTCTCGTCGCGATAGGTGCGGTGGCGCAGCTCTTCGTCCTGATAGCGATCGCGCCACTTGCTGCGCCCGGATCGCGCGGCCAGCCCGAAGAAAAATCCCGCCACGAGCGTGATGCCCAAAGCGATCAACTGCGTGGCCGTGTCGAAAGGCAATCCTTGCATCGCTCGATCTCCTGTGGCGGCGGGCAGGCTAGTCCGCCCGTGCCGCCGATGCCACCGTAACGATCGAAGCGCGAATTAGCTCATTAGCGCATCGTTGATCGAACAGGCCGCCGGCCCGAGGATCACGATGAACAGCACCGGCAGGATGAACAGGATCAGCGGGATCGTCATGATGGCGGGCAGCCGCGCGGCCTTTTCCTCGGCGCGCATCATCCGCTCGTTGCGGAACTCGGCGGAGAGCACGCGCAGCGCGGACGCGAGCGGCGTGCCGTATTTCTCGGTCTGGATCATCGTGGTGACCACGCCCTGGATCGCATCGAGATTGATGCGATTTGCCAGATTCTCGAATGCCTGGCGGCGATCGGTCAGAAAGCCCAGCTCGATACCGGTCAGCGAGAATTCCTCGCCGAGCTCGGGATATGCCTTGCCGAGTTCCTTGGAAACGCGCGCGAAGGCAGCGTCGACGGTGAGTCCCGCCTCGGCGCAGATCACCAGCAGGTCGAGCGCGTCGGGAAGCCCCTTGCGAATCGCGTGGCTGCGCTTGGTGATCTTGTTCTTGAGATAGATGTCGGGCGCCTTGTAGCTCAGGATGAAGCTGACTGCGACGAGGCCGTATTTCTTGAACGCGCTCCAATCGGCGAACATGTCGGTGCCGTAGACCAGATACAGGATCGGCCCGCCGATCACGATCGGCAGCACCAGCCGGCCGAAGATCACTGCGACGGCCCATTCCTTCGAACGGATGCCGGCCTGGAGCAGCTTGGTCTGGGCGACCTTGATCTGGCTCTCCTGCAGCACCTTCATCGAGGAGAGCAGGGCGCGGATCCGGTCGGTCGTCTCGTTCTTCGTGACGAGCTTGGCCCGGCGCTTCGAAGTCGAGGCGGTGATGCCCGCCTTGAGCTGCTCGCGGCGGTCGTTGAGCGCCTTGACTCGCTTCGCCATGGGATCGCGCACGGTCGTCGCAGTGTAGATCGCGAACACGACTGCCGATGCGGCGACGGCGCTGAGGATCGTTGCGACCCAGAGGACGTCGACGCCGAGCAGAGTGGGGCCAGTGGAGGGTGCCATCATCAGATCTCGAAATTGACCATTTTGGCCATGATGAAGGCGCCGAGCGACATCCAGATCAGACCGCCGCCGCCTGCGACCATCAGCCGCTCGTCCTTGAAGAAGTTGAGCATGTAATTGTTGTTGATGAACCAGACGAGGCCGAAGACGATGAACGGCAACGAGCCGACGATCAGCGCCGAGGCCTTGGATTCCGACGACATCGCCTTGATCTTGAGCTTCATCTGCGCGCGCTTGCGCAGCACTTCGGCGAGGTTGGCGAGCGTCTCGGCGAGGTTGCCGCCGGTTTCGCGCTGGATCGCGATGGTGATCGTGAAGAACTGGAATTCGGGGGTGCCGAGCCGGTCCGCGGTTTCCTGCAGCGCTGCATCGAGCGTGCGGCCGATCTTCATCTTGTCGGAGACCGCGCGGAACTCCTCGCCCACCGGGCCGGCGACTTCCTGGCCGACAACGCCCATCGTCTCGGTGATCGGCAGGCCCGAACGCAGACCACGCACGAGCAGGTCGATCGCGTCGGGAAATTTCGAGGTGAACTTGCTGATGCGACGCTTGATGAAGAAGCTCACCACCTTGTGCGGCAGTCCGACGCCGACGAACAGGCCGAGGAACAGCGCCAGCCAGATCGGCGCGCCCTTGAGATAGAGCAACGCGCCGGGAATCAGGATCAGCCCCAGCGTGACCATGCCGTACTGGCTCAGCGACCAGCCCTTGCCGGTCATGTTGAGGCGCTTCTGGAGCAAGGCCGGGTTGGGCAGGAAGCGCGAGGCGGCGAGGTCCATGCCGCTCGTCCCCTTGTTGGTGACGCGGCGAATCTGTGCTTCCATCGCCACCGCGCCGGCGGTGCCCGCATGACGTTCGCGCACGCCGGTCAGTCGACGCGCACTCGCGCGCGCCGTCGACGGCCCGGAAAGGGCGATCACCATCAGCGACAGCACCAGGAAGGTGCCTCCACCGAGCATCAAAACCGGCAGCAATTCCACGCCGAGGTGCCTCCGAACCCGTTATTCCGCGCCCAAAATTGGGCGCGGAACGATTACTTCTTTGCCTTTGACGGCATCTTGACCCGGATCTTGTCGAACAGCGAGCTGCCCTTCGATCCCTTGGCCGGCTTCGCGGCCTTGTCGTCGCGCTCGCCCGAATCGGTGATCGCGGTGATCCGCGTCGCCAGTTCGGCCAGCGGCGCCAGCGATTTGGCCGACTTGCCGACTTCGGCAAGCGGCTTGCCGAGCTTGGCGGCCTGCGCCGCGACCTTTTGCTCGAACGGGATCAGCACATCGATCTTGCGCTCGATCGAGCCTTCGAAGTCCTTGCGGCTGATCTCGAGCATCGCCTGCGGCTGCACCTTGTTGGCGACGACGATCACCTGGGTCTGCGGCGCGTTCGATTTGAACCAGCTGAGGATGCGGATCGCGTCGCGCGCAGCGGCGAGGGTGAACTCGGTCACCAGCACCGCCACCTGAATGTCGGTGATCAGATGCGGATGGTTGACCAGCATATTGCGCGGCAGATCGACGACGGTGCATTCGAAGGCACTGCGCATCTCTTCCTGCAACTGATAGAATGCCGCGCCATCGGTGAGGACGGGCGCGTTGATCGGGGCCTCGGCCGAGAGCACGGCGAGACGCTCCGACGCCTTTACCATCGCGCGTTCGATGAACAGCCCGTCGATGCGGCTCGGATTCTCGATCGCGTCGGTCAGGCCACGGCCCGGCTCGAGGTCGAGCGCGAGCGCGCCGGTGCCGAAATGCACGTCAAGATCGAGCAGTGCGGTCGTCCGCACATGCTTGTCGCTCAGGAGCCAGGCCAACGAGGTCGCGATCGTCGATGCGCCGCAACCCCCGCGCGTTCCGATGACCGCGACCGCGCAATGCGGCACATCGCTGCCGGTTTCGGTCAGCTTCGGTGCGTTGAGGGCGGCCTGGGCTTGCGCGAAGGTGTCGCGCAGAGCGTCGGGGTTCAAGGGCTTGAGCAGGTAATCGTGGATGCCGCTTGCCACCAGATCGCGATAGAGACGCACGTCGTTGACCTGCCCCGACGCGATCACGATCGTGCCGGGCTCGCAAACCTCGGCGAGCGCGTTGATGTCGTTGAGCGGATCGCCTGATTCGGAAAGATCGACGAACAGCACGTTCGGGCTCGCCGAGACCGACAGGGTCTGGACCGCATTGCGCAGCCCGCCCTTGTTGACCTTTTCGGGAGACCAGCCGAGCTCGACGGCGATCGGCCGAAGCGCCTCGGCGGTCGTCTCGTCGCAGACGAAGGCGATGAAAGGTTCGCGATGCGCAGTGCGCGAGGGATTGAAGGGCGCGTTCACTGCTTGCCTCCAGCGCTGTCGCCCTTCACGGCGCCGCCGGCTCCCGACGGCGTTGCGCGGCGATAGGCGTTGACGGCCTTGGCCGAGGTTGCCGTATCAGAAAGTGGCGAGCCGGGCGCGCCGCGCACCAGGTCTATTGGATCCGCTATCATCGCGGCGAGATTGCTGTTGGTCGCGCAGCCGAAGTTCGCGCTGGTGCTGGCCGAATAATCCGGCTGGAAGTCGGGCGAATGATCCGGGCAGTTCGGCACGCTGGCCGTGGTGCGGGTGACGACGACGCGGGCAGTGCCCGGCCGGATTTCGCCCACCGTCACCGGCGCCTGATCGGAAAGCACCAGGCCGTAGCGATCGGCGTGCGCGGCTATCGCGTTTCGCACCGCGTCGTTCTGGCTGGCCTCGTCAACGGCGATACGGTCGCCGTAGCGAAGCCCCATCGACCCGAGCCAGCCGGCGAGACGCTGGCCTTCGCCTTCGGCAAGCCCGTTCCCGGCGGTCTGCACGTCGAACACATAATCATTGCGCTCGACGACGGGCTGATACACCGAGTCGAGGCCGTGATTATTCGTTCCGCACGCGCTCAACAGCGCGAGCGGGACGAAGAGGAGGGGGGTGAAGCGCGACAACATTGCGATCTCCTCAGGACATCAGAAGCCGAAGCCGGGGGCGGCGGTTGCGCCCTTCTTCGGCCTGGACGGGGCGGGCGCGGCCTGGGCAGGCCGGTTGGTTCGATCGATCGGTGCGGGCATCGTCTGGCCGGGCGCGAACGCACCCACCGCGGGCACAGCGCCCCCGGGTGGGGCCATCATGGGCTTGGGTCGATCGCCATTGGCACTGCTGCCGCTGAGCTGTCCGCCGATGATGCGTTCGAAATCGTTGGGCGAACGGTAGCCGTCGGTCGGCAGCACGATCTGGTTTGCGTTCACCGGCTTGACCAGATACGGCGTGATCACGATCACCAGCTCGGTCTCGTTGCGCTGAAAACCGTTCGACCGAAACAGCGTCCCCAGGATCGGGATGTCGCCAAGACCGGGAGTCTTGCTGATCGAGTTGTTGTGCGAGTTCTGCAACAGACCGCCGATCACCATGCTCTCCCCCGAGCCGAGTTCGACCGTGGTCTCGCTGCGACGGGTGGTGAGCGCGGGGATGCTGGTGCCGTTGAACTGAACGGCACCCGCGGAGGATAGCTGCGACACCTCGGGCCGGACGCGCATCGAGATGCGGCCGTCGGCGAGCACCGTGGGCGTGAAAGCCAGGCTGACGCCATATTGCTTATACTCGATCGTCGTCGTGCCGAGGCCCTGCGCGATCGGAATCGGGATTTCGCCGCCGGCGAGGAAGGTTGCCGTCTCGCCGGATAGAGCAGTCAGGTTCGGCGTGGCGAGCGTGGTGACCTGACCGATGGTCTCGCCGAGGTCGATTGCCCCGAGCACGTCGATGCCGAACAGCTTTCCGGCAAGGCCGAGCGTTGAAAAGTCGGATCCCTTGGCAAAGTTGGTCACCGAGGTGCTGCGCGGGTTGATGAATTGGCCGGTCGTCGGATCATAGGGGCCGGTGATCGTGCCGCCGCCGGGAACCGGGATGGTCGCGGTGGGGAACTGGGCGAGATCGGCCGCAGTGAACGAGCCCGGATTCCGGCCTGAGGCGACGCCGAAGCCGAAGCCGCTGGTTTGATCCCGTGTGGTCACGTTGACGCCGACATTCTTCATGAAGCTGCGGCTCACTTCGGCGAAGCGCACTTGCAGATTGACCTGCAGCGGCGTCGCCGTCTTGAGACGGTTCATCACCATGTATTTGAGCTGGGCGCCCGGATCAGAGACGTTGACACCGGGATTGAGTGCGGAGAGCACGAAGCGCTGCGCCTGTTCGCTATCGGCGGGGGAGGCGACCGTGCCGTTGAGCACCGCCAGCTGACCGACCGTGGTGACCGTGATGTCCGCCTCGGGCATCGCCGCTTTCATCATGCGATCGATCGATGTGACGTTCTGCGCGACGCGAACGCTGGTCGAATAGACGACGGCGCCGCTGGCGGCGGTCGCGAAGATCGTCGCTTCGCCGAATTCCTTGCCGTACAAGTGAATCTGGCGCGCATTGGCGACGTACACGTCGGCCACGCCCGGGTTCGATGTCCAGACATTGGCTACATTGGCAGGCAAGGTGATCAGTTCGCCCTCGCCGACCGACAGCAGGACCTCGCGGGTCGGACGCTGGGTCCCGACCGGAAGGTTCGCCACGCGCGCCTTCTGACGCGATTGCGCCATCACTTCGGCCGGGAGGCTCATCGCCATCCCCGCCATCACCGTGGCGCCGAGCGCCCGGTTCAGGAGAGTCTTGGTGCGCATGTTATTTGTTTCCCCCCAGCTCGACTTCGGTCGCGCTGCTGCCGCGGACAACATTGACCACCGGCCCCTTCTTCTTCTCTGCGCCACCCGGATAGCCGGGCATCGCCATCACGGCCTTTGCCGCGCCGTCATCGGCCTTGCCGGGGACGGTGCTGCGCTGGAAGCGCGACACGTCGGCGCCGGTGGCGAAGCCGCCACGGCCCTCCATCGGACGTGCGGCGGCACGCGCCAGCATTTCCTTTTCCTTCTTCGGATCCCCGTCGGCGGGCACATCGACGTCGCCATTGGCGATCGCTTCCTCGAGCTCGCCCTGATTGTCGGCGATCGAGCGCAGCGACAGCGAGAGCTGGCCTACCGTCTGGGCGACGGCGAGCTTCTCGGCGATCTTGGGAGTCGCCTCGACAGTGACCGTCGAGAAAGTGACGACGACAGAATTGCCCTTGTCGTCGGTCTGCTTGTCCGTCCTTTGATCGGTGGCGAGCACGCGCAGGTTGCGCAGGATCGTCTCCGATGCCTTGAGCGGCGGACCATCGCCGCCGCCGGAGACCGTCTGGGTGAGCATCAGGTCGATACGGTCGCCCGGAAAGACGAAGCCCGAAACATTGGCGCCCTGCGCGGAAACGGGAACCGTGACGGCACGCATGCCCGGCCCGAGTGCGGCGGCGAGGAAGCCGCGATCACCGGGCTTGACCAAGGCGCCCTGGGTGATCGGCTGCCCGGCGGTGATTGCGAAACGGACGACCGTGCCCTGCAGCTTGGCGGGTTCGGATTCGCCCTTGATGTAATAGGCGCCCTCAATGAGCTCCTTCGGCCACGCCACGTACTTGAACGACGTGGCGTCGAGGATCGTGCCCACCGGCAAGGCGCGGGTCGCGACCATCACTTCGGTGGTGCTCTGCGGCGCAGCGACCGGAATCGCACCGGCGGTCGGCGTCGGCGCGCCGAGCACGAGGCTGCGCGCCATGAACGCGGTGATCGCAGCGACAACGAGTGCGCCTACGAGCAGAATGAGCTTGCGTGCATCCATTTCGCTTCAAGCCTTTTCAATAACATGGCCGGTCGAGGCGCCGGCGTTAAGCATCACGTAAACTGGTTAAAAATCGGTTCGCGAAGAATCAGCAGCGTCGAAATGGCGATCGCCACCCCGTACGGCGTCTCGGGAAGGATCCCGCCGCGCCGCGCCGCGCGCATCGCGCCGATCAGTCCCACGCCGATCGCGCCGAGCACGATCATTACGCCCAGTCCGGCGAACACCGGCTGGCTGGCGGCCAGCGCTACGAAGCCGGGCCACCCGGCCCAGCCGAGCGCGAGCAATATTGCGAACGCGAGCGCAACCGGCGCGATCGTCCGCCACGGAAGCGCAGTGATTCCGCCGCGAAGCTGCGTCCAGCGCTCCGCCAGCATCACCACGGTCAGCGCGCCCCCGACGAGCGACATCAGCACCAGCATGCCGAGCAGCGGCTGTGCGGGCAGCCACAAGGCCAATGCGGCGAGCAGCTTGACGTCGCCGCCGCCCATTTGTCCCAGCGCATAGGCCCCGACGAAAAAGGTGAGGACGAGGCTGGCGATGCAGAGCTGGATGGCCACGTCGGGCCAAAGTCCCAGCCCGTTGGCCCACCACCAGAGCGGCGCGAGCAGTGCGATCGCGGCATTCTTCCAGTTGGCGATGTTGCGCGAGCGCGCGTCCTCGATCCCGGCCGAGACGAGAAGCAGGCCGAGCGCGCTCAGCAGCAAGGTAAGAAAGACATCCCCCATCCCGCCTGAGACCTAGACGGGATGGCTTATCAAAACGTAACCAACCCCCATGGCAACTTCCCGTATACACCGCCGTTCCATTCCCGCCGGCGCCCGCATCGACCGCTGGACTGCGCCCGATGGCTGGGAGCATCGAGTATTCGACTGGCGCGCCGACGGGGCGGCACGTGGCTCGATCCTCTTCCAGGGCGGGCGAGGCGACATTTTCGAGAAATATCTGGAGAGCTTCGCGCATTGGCATGCGGCAGGCTGGAACATCACATCGTTCGACTGGCGCGGGCAGGGCGGCTCGGGCCGGCTCACGCCCGCGAAGAACTGCGGCCATATCGAGCACTATGCCGATTATGTCCGCGACCTGGGCGATTTCTGGGCGGGGTGGGCGCCGGGCAACCCGGGGCCGCGCGTCGCGATGGGCCATTCGATGGGCGGCCATCTGGTGCTGCGCGGCCTGGTCGAAGGCGTGATCGCACCCGACGCCGCCGTGCTCGTCGCGCCGATGCTGGGGTTCAAGCCCGGGATCTTCGGCCCCTTCGCCGAACGCGCGGCGCGGCTGCTCGGCGGCCTCGGCAATCCCGCGCGCCCGGCCTGGAAGGGCAACGAGAAGCCCTATACCACCGAGACCCGCGCGTCGCTGCTCACCCATGATCCCGATCGCTATGCCGACGAGATCTGGTGGCAGACGCACGATCCGTCGATCCTTACCGGCCCGCCGAGCTGGCGCTGGGTGATCGAGGGCTTCCGCTCGATGCGCGAGCTTGCCGCCGATCCGCGGCTCGCCCAGATGCGCGTGCCGACGCTGATGCTGGTCGCCGAGCATGACGGGCTGATCGACGGGCGGGCCGCACTTGCACTCGCCCCGACCCTTTCCGACGTCCATCTGGTGCGCTTCGGCAAGGAGAGCGCGCACGAGATCCTGCGCGAGGTCGATGCGGTGCGCGACCGTGCGCTTGGCGAGATCGATGCGTTTCTCGAGAAACGAGCACCGCAGGCGTGAGCCGATACGACATTGCCATCATCGGGGCAGGGATTGCCGGGGCCAGCCTTGCGGCCGAGGTGGCGCCGCATGCGCGCGTGCTGTTGCTCGAAGGCGAGGACCGAGCCGGCTATCACGCGACCGGGCGCTCGGCGGCATTCTGGTCGGAAACCTATGGTGGGCCGGACATTCAACCCCTCACCACTGCCTCTGGCCCGTTGCTGGCGGCGGGCGGCTTCCTCGAGCCGCTCGGCTCGCTGCATCTCGGCCGCACTGCCGAGCAGGCGCAGATCGAGACGTTTCTCGCCCGGTTCGCAGGCTCGGGCGTCGCGCTCAGCGCGATCGACCCGCGCGAGATGCTGCCGGGGCTGCGCCCCGAATGGACGCTCGGTGTGTACGAGCCGAGCTGCGAATATATCGATGTCGGCGGGCTTCATGCCGCGTGTCTCGCCGCCACGCGTCGGGCGGGTGGCGCGCTCGTTCTATCGGCCGGGCTGGAAGCGGCCGCTCGCGAGGACGGCCGCTGGCTGCTCGAGACCCGCGCCGGGCGCTTCGAAGCCGACATCCTCGTCAACGCCGCGGGCGCGTGGGCCGATCCGATTGCGGCGATGGCGGGCGCGCGGCCGCTCGATATCCAACCCTATCGCCGCACCATGCTCCAGCTGCGTACCGAGCCCGCGCCGCCGCAGCGCTGCCCGCATGTCGCGCATATCGGTGGCAGCTTCTACTTCAAGCCCGAGGCGGGCGGGCGGCTATGGCTGAGCCCGCACGACGAGATCGCCAGCGACCCCTGCGACGCCGCGCCCGAAGAGCTCGACGTGGCGATCGCGATCGATCGGTTCGAGCAGGTGGTCGACTGGCGAGTCGCCGCGCTCGAGCACAAATGGGCCGGGCTGCGGAGCTTCGCCCCCGATCGGCTGCCGGTCTATGGTTTCGACCCCACGGTCGAAGGGTTTTTCTGGTGCGCCGGGCAGGGCGGTTTCGGCATCCAGACCGCGCCTGCCGCGGCGAAGCTGGCGGCGGCGCTGCTGCTCGGGCGGGCGCCGGACGCGGAAGTCGCGCGGATCGACGCGGAGCGATATTCCCCGCGGCGGTTTTGATCTATGTTGGGGTTCCGAAACGATAGCTGGAGTCGACCATGGCGCATAAATTCGTGATCGAGCAGAACAAGGCTGGCGAATATGTCGCCAAGTTCAAGCACAATGCCGAGACGATTTTCTGGACCGAAGGCTATTCGTCCAAGGCGTCTGCCAAAAACGCGATCGAATCGATCCTCAAAAATGGTCCGGCAGCGCCCGTCGAAGAGGACTGACGCTCGCCAGCGAACATCGTTCCCGTTGGGGCGCTCGCGCGCTTGCCGTTACGGAAACCACGCTTCCGAGTGAAACGCCGGATTTCTGTGGTTCTCGACGGATTTCGCTCGCTGCGAATCGCGCGCGGTGATAGATGCACGCATCATGCAAGGTACTGCGCTTCCGTATCAATTTCAGATCGATGTCGCCCGTGAGGACATCGATTTCATGGGGCATGTCAATAATGCCAGCTATCTGAAATGGGTGCAGGAGGCGGTGATCAGCCACTGGCGGGGGCTCGCGCCGCCCGACGCGGTTGCGGGCCATCTCTGGGTCGCGCTCAAGCACGAGATCACTTATCGCCGCCCGGCTTTCCTCGACGACGATGTCGTCGCTACCGTGCTGCTTGAGAAGGTCCAGGGCGCGCGCGCCTTTTACGGGACCGTGATCAAGCGCGGCACCGAAGTGCTCGCCGAGGTCAAGTCCAGCTGGTGCTGCCTCGATGCGGAGACGCTGCGTCCCGCGCGTCTTACGCAGAATGTCATCGAGCGCTTCTTTCCGAAGTCCGACGATTAATGATTGCACCCTGAAAAGTTGTCCGTAGGGCACCCTGCTGCTCTCGAAAGTCGCAACCCATCCACCGAATGGAACTTGTCCCGCCCGGTGCCACAAGTTGTCCGGGCCTTGAGGGGCGTGCGAGCGTGCTGCGCGGACTGCTCACACGCAGCTAAGCACGGTCAATCTATCAGTGAAGCCAGCTCAGTGATTGAACAGGTGAGTTCTCAATGAGGGCGATTGAATTCAGCGAGCCGCGTCCAGCAACTCGTTGACGCTCGGGAAGGGGGTCGGATGGCCAGCTCGATAGTGATCAGGATCATGTCGAGGAGCGAATAGTGACACATTGGCCTCTCGCGGCCTTCGCTCGCGTTGACGAGCTGCTTGATTCGAACCTCTTTCCGAAACCTCTGGGTCCGCAAACGGGATCCAGAACGCTGGCCCGTCAGCCCTATGAATTTGGACGCGTGGTTGGCGAAGGGTATAATAAGTCACTGGTTTATAGGACGCAAAACTCGGGTAGAGCGGTGCTGAACGCACAGGGTATCCGCGAATCACTTCAGCGTCAGCGACATGCCTTGCAGGAAGTGGCGGCGAAACAGCACGAAGAGCAGCACCAGAGGCAGGGTCTGGAGGACGGCACCGGCCATCACTGGGCCGGCATAGCCACCATATTGCTTGCTGAAGGTCGCAAGTAACACCGACAGCGGCATTCGTTCCACGTCGGAAATGACGATCAATGGCCACAGGAAGTTATCCCAGGTACCGGTAAAGGTGAACAGAGCGACGATCGCGATGATCGACTTGTTGAGCGGCACCACGACCTTCATCACCGTCTGCCACAGGCTTGCTCCATCGAGCCGGGCGGCGTCGAAATAGTCCTCGGGCATCGACTTGAACGATTGCGACATCATGTAGATGCCCCAGCCCGACATCATCGAGGGCAGGATCAGCGCGCCGAGAGAGTTGAGCAGGCCCAGCTGTTTGACCAGCACGAACAGCGGCAGGATGAACATCGTCGTCGGCACGACCATCTGGAGCAACAGGAAGCTGCCGAACAGGCCGCGCCCCGGAAAGCGCAGCCGGGCGAGCGCGAAGGCGATGAATGCCGAAGAGAGCAGCACCGAAGCCGTCACGCTGAGCGTGACGACGGCAGAGATCGCGAGCGCCTGCAGGAAGGGGCGGTCGAGCTTGTCCGCAGTCGCAAAGAGAAACCGGAAATTCTCCAGCGTGAAGTCGCCCTCGAACAGGCCGGTCGTGTAGATTTGCGCGGTGGGCTTGAGCGACGCTGCAACCATCCAGGCGAAGGGGTACAGCCAGGTCAGCGCCAGCGCATAGATGGCGAGCGTCATCGCCCAGCCGCCGATGCTTCGCGTGCGGACGATCGCGCGCAATTGTTCGATCATGCGAGCACCACCTTTCTCTCGAACAACCGCCGGGCGAGCACCACCAGCAGATAGCTGATCAGCGACACGAGGATGCTCATCATCGCGGCGTGGCTGGGCTGGAGCCGGCGGAACGCCGTCTCGTAGATCATCATCTGCGGCGTGACCGTGCTGTCGCCAGGGCCGCCGCCGGTGATCAGAAACGGCTCGGTAAACAGCCCGAACGACACCAGGATCGCGAAGACCAGCACCATCATCAGCTGCGGGTTGATCATCGGCAGGGTGATGCGCACCAGCCGGGTGAGCGGCGAGGCATGATCGAGCCGCGCCGCATCGTAGATTTCCTTCGGGACCGCCAACAGTCCAGAGTAAAGGATCAGGCCGTAATAGCCGACGAATTTCCACGCGACGACCAGCGCGATCGCCAGCATTGCCAGTGTCGGATGGTTGGTCCAGGGGATGCGGATTCCGGTCCCATCGAAGATCAGGCTGTTGAGCGGGCCGGTCGAGCTGAAGATCTTGGTGAAGACCAGCGAGAGCGCGACGCCCGACGAGACGTTCGAAAGCAGGAAGCACAAAGCGATGAACGCCCTGCCGCGGCCGACATGCTGGAGCCCGAAAGCGACGAGCAGCGCGCCGCCGAGCGCGATCGGCACATACATCGCCAGAAATCGCAGTACGTTCCACAGCGCCTGGAGGAATTGCGGATCCTGCACGCTGGTCACGAGATTGTGCGCGCCGGTGAACACCGGCTCGTCGAAGAAGCGCCACTGGGTGACGGACAGCTTGGCGAGCCAGAAGAACGGATAGGCCCAGAAGATCGCGGCGAACAGCAGATAGACGCCCGCGAGGGCCAGCCCCACCGCCGCCTCGCGCCGGAAGCGCGGCCGCCCGCTCACATCCGCACCGCGAGCATCTTGTTCGTCTGCGCAACCGCCTGCGCCAGTGCCGCAGCCGGGCGCTGCTGCCCGGTCATCAGCGGTTCGACGAGCTTCGCGGTCATGATCTTCTGGATGTCGATGGTGTGCTCCGACAAGGCTGGCGGCCGCGCGCTCGCCACATGTTCGGCATAGGCACGGGCGATCGGGCTGGTGCGGTAGTAATCGGCGAAGCGCGGATTATCGAGCAAGTCGCCGCGCGCCGGCGACAAGCCGGTACGCCGCAGCCAGAGCAGGTTGAGATCCTCCTCGCCCAGCACCCAGGCGAGAAACGCGAACGCCTCGCGCGCCACCAGGCTAGTCTTGAAGATCACCACGCCCTTGCTGTCGGAGAAGGTCGAGCCCGGGCCGCCTGACGCAGCCCGTGCGACCATCGGCCCGACTTCAATGCGCGACAGCGTCTGCGGATAGAGCTTGGCGAAACGCTCGACATCCCAAGGACCGCGCACTGCACCGGCCGCGAGACCCGAAACCAGCGGTTCCTCGGCGTCGAAGTCCAGCGCCGTCCAGCCGCGGCGGAACATGGCATCCATGAACGTCGCCGCCTCGAGCCCCGGCTGATTGTCGTACAGCGCCCGCGCGCCCTCCAGATAAGGTCTTCCGCCCGAAGCGGCGTAGTAGAAGGAAATGAAGTCGAACCAGCGATCCGCCCAGGATCTGCCCGCGACCACCTGCATGCCGTAGCGCGATCGCGATCGGGCATAGCTTTGGCAAAAGCGATAGACCTCGTCATAGGTGCGCGGCGGTGCGCCGAGACCGTGTGCCTCCAGCAGGTCCGCGCGCCACCACAGCAAGGTCGGGCTCGAATAGATCGGCAGCGCGCAGACCTTACCGTCCTGGGTCCAGCCTGCCGTGATCGCCTGCATGTGGCGCTTGGCAATCAATTCGGCATAACCCGGCATCGCCGCCAGATCCTCGACCTGGCTGAGCGCCGCGAGCTGGACCGCGAAGCCCGAAAAGATGTTGGTCGACAGGTCGGGCTCGGTGCCCGCGACCAGCGCGGAGAGCACCGTATCTTCCGAGCTGCCCGCGGTGGGGATCGTCGTAAAATGGACGGGGAGCCCCATTCCCGACGCGTTCCAACGCGCCACGGCAAGCTTCCAGAACCCTTCTTCCGCGTCGTTGGGGGCCACCCAAAGACGAATCCTGTCGGTCCGCTTCTCGGCGTGTTGCGGCGAACAACCGGCGAATAACGCCGCGCCGCCGCCAAGCGCCAGCCGCAGCAGGTCGCGCCGGGCCGTCATGGTAGCCGCGTTCCCTGGAGCGCGCGCAGAGCGAGCAGCCCCTCGACCGTCGACTCGGCGCCTGAATCGAGATTGGCGGAAAGGGGCGCGTTGATCCCATCGAGCACGCGCCCGGTCGCCGGATCGTACATCGCGCGGCCCGCCTCGTTGCGACCCGACAGCCACGACCCCAGACGACGCGCGGTGTCGCGGTAGCGCGTCCGGCCTGTCTGTCGATAGGCCTCCATCGCGGCGATAACCATCGGGCTGATGCCATAAGCGATCTGGGGAAAACGCTGTATTTCAACGGCTTCGGTGCGATCCTTCACTGTGCGCAACGAGAAGCTGGCCAGCATCCCGTGCTCTAACAGGTATGGATAGAAGTAATCGATTTCGCGCAACGCGCTCGCGCGAAAGTCGCGCCGGCCGAGCAGTTCGCCGGCGCGCAGCAGCGCATAGGCCTGCGCATTGCCCCAGCCATGCCACTGGTTGCGCCAGCTCAGATGCGCGCCATAGGGGAAGGTTGCGGCGTCGCCGACCTGCATCGCCATCAGTCCCTCGCCGAGCCGCTCGATTAGCGCGCGGGTGCCCGCGTCACGCGTGCGCCGATAATGCGGGATCAGTCCGAGCAAGGCGGTTGAGGCGGCATCCGCGCCCGAACCGAAGGGCAGCCAGTTCGGGACGGCGATGCCTTCGGCGTCAACCAGCGCGCGGCGGTCAACGGCCAAGTCGCGCTTCAGATTGGCGACAAGGCGATCGGTGGCGCGCCGCGCGCGATCGGCCGTCGGCCCGCCGGCGGGCAGGCGCTGGAGCGCCGCTTCGAGGCCCCAGAGAGCCCGCAGAGACCACCAGTTGAGCTCCGCGCGCGAAGTCCGGTATTCGCGGTTGATCCGCCCGTCCGCCCAGATGAAGTTGTAAAAGTAGCCGTTATCGGCCTGCATCTGCAGCACGAAGCGGGCCATGAGATCGAGCTGGTGCAGACGAAGCGGTTTGACGCTCGGCGCCGCGGCCAGCAGCAGCATTCCGCGCGCCACGTCGTCGACGCAGGCATAACCTTCGTTGGGCTCGATCGCGAAGCGATAGTCCGGCGCGGCGCTGTAGATGTTGAGCACGCCCACCCGCTTGCCCCCGACTTTGGTCTCGGCGAAGAGATGGTCGAAATGGTCAAGCGTGATCCTGGTTTCGCGGCGCTCGGTCGAGAGGGCTGC
Organism: Sphingomonas psychrotolerans; assembly: GCF_002796605.1. Classification (NCBI taxonomy): domain Bacteria; kingdom Pseudomonadati; phylum Pseudomonadota; class Alphaproteobacteria; order Sphingomonadales; family Sphingomonadaceae; genus Sphingomonas; species Sphingomonas psychrotolerans. The sequence goes on along the minus strand of NZ_CP024923.1, from coordinate 2,142,074 downwards.
CTGGGCTGTAGTCTGAAGCGCGGGAGCGGCGCCGAGCAGCAGGAGCGCCGCGGAAAAGGCGAGGCGAGTTCCGGCAAACACGCCGGTTCTCACTGCGTTAGCATTGCTTTGCGGGGCTTCGGACGTGCCGAACATCAGGTGCAGATAGCCCCTCTCAAACCCCCGAATAACGAGTGGCTGTTAAACGATAAACAGTCGCGGTTGTGCGTGTCAATCGGGCGGGCTAGGCTCGGCCAGAGCAAGGATATTGGAGAGAAAGGTGCGGGCGAAGCGGGCCACCCTCAAGTCGATCGCCTCCGCGCTTGGCGTGACCCCGACTTCGGTGTCCAATGCTTACAACAATCCTGCCAAGGTTTCCAGGGAACTCCGCGAGCGCATCATCGAGCATGCGCACTCGGTCAATTATGATGGTCCCCATCCGACCGCGCGGTCGCTACGCACCGGCCGCTGCGGAGCGATCGGCGTGCTGTTCAACGATCCACTGAGTTACGCCTTTACCGACGCACATGACATCACGTTCCTGCGCGGCATCTCTTCGGTGTGCGAGGAAAAGGGCGCGAACATCGTCCTGATCCCGCTCAAGAACAGTCGTCCCGAGCAACGCGACACCCTGACCGCGATGGTCGACGGCTATATCCTCAACGCGCCGTACAAGAGCCACCCGACGATACGCGCAGCGCTAATGCGCGGGCTGCCGACGGTGGTGGTCGACTTTGATGCACCCGAATTCGCCAGCGTGCAGACCAACGATCGCGAGATGATGCGCGCGGTGACCGCGCATCTGCTGGCACTCGGTCATCGTCGGGTAGCAATCGTCACCTTTCCCCGTTCGGAAGGCGATGGCGAGATCGTGTCGCTCGACCGCAATTTCTCCGAAGAGAATTATGTCGTGCACGAGCGCATCGCGGGCTGCCGGGAGGCATTCGACGCCGGGCAGGTTCCGCTGGAGGGAATATTGGTCTGTGAAATGCAGAACAACGAGGACGGCGGAAAGCAGGCGGCGGAACGGTTGCTGCACCGTCGCCCAGACCTGACCGCGCTGATCTGCTTCTCGGACAGGCTGGCGCGCGGCGCCATCGCCCATTGCCTGGCGGCTGGCCTCGCCGTCCCGCAACATATCTCGGTGACCGGTTTTGACGGACTCGACCCGCCTGGGCACCAGCCCCAGGCAATCCGCCTCACGACAGTGCGGCAAAACGCCTTCGAGAAGGGCCGCAAGGCTGCCGAGCTGCTGATGCGCGAAGGCGGTGCGGGCGTGCTGAAAGCCTGGATCCGCGCCGAGCTAGTGATTGGCGAAAGCAGTGCCCGGGCCTGGGAGTCGCGCGACCAATGACAGCATTGGTCCTGGCAGGCGTTGGCAAGAGCTACGACGGCGTCGAGACGATCCGCGGGATCGATCTGGAAGTCGCGGCGGGCGAGTTCGTCGTCCTGGTCGGCTCGTCGGGCTGCGGCAAGTCGACGGTGTTGCGCATGATCGCAGGGCTGGAGGACGTGTCGGCCGGCACCATCCGGATCGGCGAGCGCGACGTCACCTATGCGCCGGCCGCGGCGCGCGGCGTGGCGATGGTTTTCCAGTCCTACGCGCTCTATCCGCACATGACCGTGCGCGAGAATTTGAGCTTCGGCCTGCGCAACATGAGGACGCCGCGCGCCGCGATCGCGGCGCAGGTCAATCGCGCGGCGACGATCCTCGAGCTCGACGAACTGCTCGATCGGCTCCCGCACCAGCTTTCGGGCGGACAGCGGCAGCGTGTGGCGATCGGCCGCGCCATCGTCCGCAATCCCACGCTCTTCCTGTTCGACGAGCCGCTGTCGAACCTTGACGCCGATCTGCGGGTACGGATGCGGCACGAGCTCTCGCGGCTCCACAAGCGGCTGGGCAGCACGATGATCTACGTCACGCATGACCAGGTCGAGGCGATGACCCTTGCCGATCGGCTGGTTGTGCTCGACCAGGGGCGCATATCGCAAGTCGGCACGCCGCTCGAAATCTACGACCGCCCGGCGAACCTCTTCACCGCCGCCTTCATCGGCAGCCCGCGCATCAACCTGCTCGAGGCGACTTTGATCGAGCAGCAGGGGAGGGCGGGGCTGTTCGAGCTGGCGGGCGGCACGCGGTTCGCGAAGCGATGCAGCGGGCTGCGCATGGGCGACCGCACGACGGTCGGGCTGCGGCCTGAACATGTCCGCAGCGATCCGGTTGCGGATGGCTTCGCGCTTGAGCTCGAAGTCGAGGCGATCGAGGCACTCGGTCACTCGACCTTCGTGTACGGGCATCTGGATCACGGCGCCGAGTTCCGCGCGAGGCTCGAAGGTCATCAAGATGTCCGCACGCCCGGACGGCTGACGATCTATATTGATCCCGCGCGGCTCCTGCTGTTCGACGCGGACGGCAACGCGATCACGACCCTGGACACCTGAGCGCGAGGTCACGGCGACCTGTTTTCGCAACTTGCTTGATTTAGGTTGATCGTTAAACGTGAAGTATCCCGTGGCTCGAATGCTCGCACAGATGGGCAGCGCCACAGCGGAGCAGAGGAGGATGCGCCCCATGAAAGCCCCGGAACGATTCCGCCTGATCGGCATGACCGCCATGGCAACGATCCTGATCGCTGCGGCACCTGCCGGCGCACAGGCGCTGGAAGACAGCCAGAGCAACGGTCCTGCCGCGCAGACCGGCGACGCAGCGAGCCAAAGCGAGGATGACATCGTGGTCACGGGGCTGCGCGAGAGCCTGCGGCGCGCGACAGACATCAAGCGGTCGGCCGACAATATCGTCGATTCAATCGTCGCCGACGATATCGGCAAATTGCCCGACCAGAACATCGCCGAGGCGATCCAGCGCATCCCAGGCGTCACCATCTCGCGCGACAATGGCGAGGGACAGTTCATCACCGTGCGCGGCCTCGGCCCCGCGTTCAGCACCGCGCTCTACAATGGCCGTATTCTCGCAACCGAGAATCAGGGCCGCGAGTTCAGCTTCGACATCCTGCCGGCCGAACTGATCAATCGCGTCGATGTCTCCAAGACTCCAACCGCCGCGCAGGTCGAGGGCGGCATCGCCTCCACCGTGGACATGTACACCGCACGACCGTTCGATCTGGGAACCAAGCTCGTCCTTTCAGCCCAAGGCAATTATGACAAGCTGCGCGGAAAGGTCTCGCCTCAGGCGTCGGGCCTGTTCAGCACCACCTTCGCCGATGGCGGTCTCGGCATTCTCGCCGCCTTCTCCTACATCGATCGCAAGATCGAGGGCCGCCGCATCTTCACCGATGGTTGGGAAGCCAATCAGAGCCTCGACTTCAACCGCGATGGCACGCCCGAATATACCGGCGTCTCGCTTCCGACCTATGTCGAATATGGCGCCAACTCGACCAGCCGCAAACGCATTTCCGGGCTGCTCAGCGGTCAAGCCAAGCTATCGGATGCGCTGACATTCACGGTCGACGGGCTCTATTCGAAGCTCGACGTCAACGACGATAACAAGGTGTTCTTCGTCTATGGCGGACCCGGCGACGTCCGCGCCGGGACGGTCGACGCGAACAACACTCTTACGAGCTATACCGGCATTGCCTCCGGGCCCATGATCACCAATCAGATTCGTCCCCGCCTCGCCGAAACCTACCAGGTTGGCGGCAATCTGGAATGGAAGCCCGATGGCCCGCTGTCGGCATTCCTCGACGTGTCCTGGTCCAAGGCGACCGACGACACCGGCGGGAACCAGGCATGGTTCGAAAGCAACCTGGCTGCGCCCGGCTATTCGGCTGCGGCGGTGCAGATGCAGCTACAGGACGGTCTCCCCGTCTATTCAGGGTTGGGCAATTTCCTCGACACCTCGAACGCACGGCTGGGTTACATCACGTTCGAAGGCGTCAGCATTTCGGACGAGATCTACCAGATCAACTCGCAGCTCAAATATGAGGCCGAGGCCGGGCCGCTGCGTCGGATCACGGCCGGCTTCAACTATTCTGATCGCAAGAAGCAGCGCTTCTCCTACAAGACGCCGGATGGGCTGCAGAGCGTGTTTGGCGGCATCCCGGTGCCGCAAAGCGTGTTCGGCGAGCCGGCGGACGCGAGCGATTTCCTCGGCATCGACATGTTCCCGAGCGGCTTCCCTGCCTACAGCGCGCGAGAGATCGCGGCCTATCTGCTCACCGATGCCGCGATCGCCGCGACGGCGAATCCCACTGCCACGCGCGCCGCATTGGCAGCGAACGGCGGCAGCCTGGATGTTGCGCTGATACCCAGCAACAGCGGCTCGGCGCAGGAGCGCACGATCGGCGGCTTCCTCCAGGCGTCGCTTGGGGGCAGCTTGGGCGCACGCAACTGGTCGGGAAATATCGGCCTGCGCTACACGCGCACCGACGTCACCTCGCGCGGGTTCGGGCAGGAAATCCTCAGCATCACCACGCCGCCGGGATTGGACCCGATCGTCAACCTGTCCGCGCCGCAGCCGCTGACCGAAAAGGGGTCGTATAGCGAGTGGCTGCCGAGCGCCAATTTCAAGATCGACGTAGTAAGGAACCTGGTATTCCAAGCCGCGGTGGCGAAGACGCTCACGCGCGCGACACTGAGCGATCTTCTGCTCATCCGAAACATCAACCCGCGGCCGCGCGAGCGCGCGATCACCGACGGCAATCCTGACCTTCAGCCGATGGTGGGGTGGAATTACGATGCGGCGCTGACCTGGTACATCGACCGTTCGAGCTATCTGAGCGTGGCCGTGTTCCAGAAGGATCTGAAGAATCTGAGCGAGTCGGTCACCACCACCATTCAGGTTCTCGGCCTCGATTTCCGACGGACCCGCCCGGAAAATGTGGGCGATGACCGGATCCGCGGCCTGGAACTGTCGGGCCAGTACACCTTCACCGGACTGCCGGCGCCGTTCGACGGCCTGGGCTTGCAGGGGAATGTCAGCTTTGTGGGGGACGAGGGCAACACGTACAACGTCGTCGGCTTCTACGAAAAGGGGCCGCTGCAGATGCGGCTCGCCTACAACCACCGCGAGGCGTACGAGCAGACCGCCCAAGGCAATCGCGGTCAGCCTGTCAACGTCGCGGCCTACGGGATCTGGGATGCCAGCATCAACTTCGCGTTGAACGACCGGCTCACCCTGTTTGCGCAGGGGCTCAACCTCTTCAATGAGAAGACCTTCCTTTATTCGGTCTTCGAGGAGCGGACGATCTCCTACGAGACTTATGGCCCCCGCTACGCGCTCGGCGTCCGGGTGAACTTCTGACGACTACGGCAGCGCAGGCGTAACTTAACACGAGCGCGCATAGCCGCCGCCAGGAGTGGATATCGCGTCGGACTAGCCGCCAAAGTCACCCACGCTGGATCTCCTCCAGCGACGCATAGGGCGTATCGCTCCGCGCGGCTACGATCGCGGCCCCATCCGCGTTGGGCAGATCGCGCACCATCCGCAGGCCGAGCCGGACCGCCTTATACTCGCCGTTCGCGCCCTCGAGCGTGCAATCCCAGCGACCGGTATTCACATCGATCGGCCGAATCTTGACGTCGTACGCCCTCGCGTCGCGTACGATTTGCGCTGGCGCATAGACCGCGCTTGTCTTGGTAAGCCGTCGCACTATCGTCGCGATATGGCCCGATTTTCCTCGATGCTGATGCAGGGACGGTTGCAGGACATGGTGCGTATCGTTTCGCGCGAGGGGAGGATAAAACATGCAGATCGCTCGCTTGAGTCTCGGCGCGCTGTTGCTGACGTCGGCGGCAGCACCCGATAGCGGCCATGGAGTCTACGACGCGTCTGGCATCGAGGCGCGTGTCGTCGCCCGCTGCTCAGCGTTGGTGGCGCGGGAATTTGGCGACGATGTTCAGATCATCTCGGCCGTACATGTTGACGCGGCAGCGCCCGGAACCGTTTCCAGCGGATCGGGTCGGTCGTTCGCGTCGGGCATTCCCGCGCATTGTCGCATCGAGGGCATGATCAACGCTCGCATGGGTGCCGAGGGCAAAGCCTATGGCATTGGTTTCGCAATTGCGCTGCCGGACCAATGGAGTGGGCGTTTCCTGTTACAGGGGGGCGGGGGGCTCAACGGCAGCGTCGCGCCACCGCTGGGCAATGTCGCCGCCGGCGATGTGCCGGCGCTTGCGCGCGGCTTCGCCGTCATCAGCCACGATAGCGGGCACAAGGGCGCGGTATTCGACGCGAGCTTCATGGCCGATCAGCGCGCAGCGCTGGACTTCGCCGAGGCATCGGTGCGCACCGTGACCATTGTCGGCAAAGCGATCACTACCGGATACTATGGGAAGCCGATCGGGCACAGCTACATGGCCGGCTGCTCGACTGGCGGGCGCGAAGGGATGCTGGCATCGCAGCGCTACCCCGAATTGTTCGACGGGATCGTCGTCGGCGCGCCGGCGATGCGTACCGGCGACTCCAATCTGGCGATCGCCTGGTCCGCGGTGCAGTTCAATCAGGCCGCGCCGCGCGATAAGGACGGGCTGGCGATCGTCCCGCAAATCTTTCCATCTTCGGATCGCAAGCTGATCCTCAAGGGCATGCTCGATCAGTGCGATGCGCTGGACGGGCTCGCCGACGGAATGATCATGAACCAGGCCCAATGCCGTTTCCAGCCCGCCCGATTGCGGTGCAAGACAGGCAAGGCTGAGGGGTGTCTGAGCAAGGCACAGGTCTCGGCGCTGGATCGCGCCTTTGCCGGGCCAAAGGACGCGGCGGGCTACCCGGTCTACACACCGGTTCCTTATGATACGGGTATCGTCGATGCGGGAGGTTATCTTCCAACTGGTGCACCAGGCGTGTTCGGTCCGGCGCCGCGCGAACTGACGATCGATCTCGATGCGCGTCTCCAGGCAATCCGAGCCAACGCGGCCCAGCGTCTGACCGACACACATGTCTGGACCAACCTGAACACGTTCCTCGGGCGCGGCGGGAAGATCCTGTTCTATCACGGCGTCAGCGACGCCTGGTTTTCCGCACTTGCGACATGGAACTATTGGCAGCGCGCCCGGGTGACGAACGGCCCGGCATGGGACGCCGCAAGCCGTTTCTACATGGTGCCCGGCATGGGGCATTGCGGGGGCGGCAATGCATTCGACAATTTCGATCTGCTCGGGCCGGTGGTCGACTGGGTCGAGAAGGGCAGGGCGCCTGGCGCAGTGCTGGCCTCGCGCCGCGGACCCGCGAAGGAAGAACGGCCGATGTGCCCGCACCCGAGCTATCCGCATCATGTAGGCGGTGACCCGACCAGACCCGACAGCTTCGAGTGCCGCGCGCCAAAGAGCTGATGATGGCCGTTTGACCCAGGCGCCGAATATGCGCCGTGGGCCGGGGAAGCGCCGTCGATTGTCCCAACTGCGTGTCCGCATTATGACGCGAGCGGCGCCTGACATGGGGCAGGCCGTGCCGGCTGACCGCCGATCTCTGGTGTCGAAAATAGAACGACATGCCGAGGGCTATGTCCAGGTTATCAGCACCTTTACGTCAGCGCCACCGCTACGCGCTACAATGAAGGAATGAGGGTCTTCCAGCGCTGATCGAGCTTGGACCGGGCGTTCTCCGGAGTCGCCCGCGAGACGAAGGAGAGGCCGCGCAGTGCTACATTGTGTCCGCTGAGCAGGCGACCGGTCACGGTGTAGCCAAGATCGTAAAGTGCAACATCCTCATGCGGTACGCCGTCGGTGAGAAACCGCGTGATGATCACCACGGGTAGCCGCTCGTCGCCGCGGCTGTCGTCCGGCATGTGCGCCGCCTCGCGCGCCTTGATGAGGGCGCTCTCGAACCATTTTGCTTCGATGCGAGGCTCTCCGGTGGTTTCCACCGGCGCCACTTTCAGTGCGCCCGGAAGTAGGATCTTCTGGCTCTGTATGGACTGCCCGGTGGAAGCGGGTCTGAGTGCGAGCTCCCGCCTTCCGCTGTCTCCGGCGAGGAGCAGCAGCGTCGCTGCCTTGGCCGATGTCTGCTTGGCTTCCGCGCTCTTTGCTGCCTTGCTCTCGCTTCGCTCGCTCCAGCCGTTCCAAAGAGTCAGAGCCGAGATCGTGACAGCGATCACCCCCAGGACTTCACCCAGCGTGATCCAGCGGCGCCGGATCGCAGCTGCTTCTAACGCGCGCTGCTCGGCACGTATGCCGGAGTTCGCCTGTTCGGCCGCTTGCTCGCCAGGAATATCTTCGCTCACAGCGGCGTTCCACCATCTGCGGGGGGAGCGGTCAAGCGTCACGCGAGGCGATCGGTCGCGCGCACCCACCTGTTTCTCTGTTCGCCTGAACTGGCATCGTGCCTTTGGGCCGAAGCAGCGTTAGCCTGTCGCCCTGCAGGTTCCTGGATACTCCCCTGGCATTTCTCAACGCCCGCTTTCCATCATAACGAACACCCGGTGGGAAGCGGATGCCAGCCTCGCTCGGTCAATTTCGCGAGTACGAACACGCTTGCATCGTTACTCACGAGATCAGGAGGTCAGGTGCCAATCAACACGCCTTGATATACCGGGTCTTCCAGAGCTCGCCCCGCACCCATTGCTACGCACATCAGCGCATTTTCCGCGACCGTGACGGGAAGCCCGGTTGCCGTTGATAGTACGACATCGAGGTGGTCAAGCAGGCTGCCGCCACCCGTCATGACGATACCCTGACCATGAATGTCCGAGGCCAGTTCAGGCTCTGCCTTTTCGAGCGCGGAAAGCGTCGCTTCTACGATCTGCGCAGTCAGTTCGGCAAGGAAGTGGGAGATTTCTCCCTGGCTGACCTCGACCTCTGCGGGCATGCCGTTGACCAGATGACGCCCCCTGACCGTCGTTATCGCTCCAACACCATCTCCCGGTGTTTCGGCGGTTCCGATTTCCATTTTTATCCGTTCGGCGGTGACTTCGCCAATCATCAGGTTGTGCTTGCGCCGGATACCCAACGCAATCGCGTCATCCATCCGATCGCCGCCGACGCGAACGGACGCGCTATACGCCAGTCCTCGCAAAGAGAGGATTGCGACCTCGGTCGTGCCTCCGCCAATGTCTACAACCATGGCGCCGATCGGCTCGGTTACGGGCAAACCGGCGCCAATCGCGGCAGCCATAGACTCTTCAATCAGGTACACTTTACGGGCGCCAGCGTTCGTGGCGGCCTGCTGGATTGCACGCCGCTCCACCTGGGTAGCACTGCTAGGGATGCTGATGGCGATCTCGGGGCTGCGCGCGAACCTGCGCGGTCCGCCGCGGGCCTTGTCGATGAAGTACTTGATCATCTGTTCCGCCACTTCGATGTCCGCGATCACTCCGTCGCGAAGCGGACGGATTGTACGGACATTGTCAGGGGTTTTGCCCAGCATGAGCTTTGCCTCCGCACCGACCGCGCGCACGCGGGAGATCCCGTTGATCGTCTCCATCGCCACGATCGAAGGCTCGCTGAGAACGATCCCTTTATCGCGCAGATATACCACCGTGTTCACGGTGCCGAGGTCGATCGCAAGGTCGTAGGAGGCACCAGGAAAAAAGCGAGGAAACCGCATTGAAGTCAATCTGTTGCGTCGCCAGAGGCTCGAGGTCGAGCGAACTGCACATCGACCGCGTGAAAGCATCCGGTGGGCCCGCACCGAAGGCTGGTCAACCCGGTTAGCGGCTGCCTGAGGCGCGGTGGCGCTCACTTGAAGTGTTTCCACCCGTCAACGTGGCCTTCCGACGCAGCCCCCCGCGCGGATGCCGCTTGGCCTCGTGGAGGTCTACGTCTGCGCTTCCTGCTCTGGTGGGGAAAGCGGAAGGGTCGTGAGCGACTCCGCGAAATCCGGCGCGCAGGTGGAAGCCCGTGGCTTTTGGGCCGCCCCCCCGCGCGAATTGCCGTCCGTTTTCGTGTTGGAACCACGACGCGATCGACCAATTACGATCTGTCGCTGGAGTGGTATCTGTCACCGGTCAGTTATCTGAGCACCGGCGGCTTCTACAAGAATCTGAGTGACTTCCTCGAGCTTCAGACGCTGCTGGTCGAGCGGTTCGGGCGTGTGTTCCAGGACACCCGCACGCGCAACGGCCAGACGGGCTATATCCGCGGGATCGAGGCAGGCGGCCAATATTCGCTCGATTTCCTGGGCGGTTTCGCCTCAATCTGGTGGACCGATCCGTGCCTACAACACGCGAAGCACATGCGACCTTTCGGGCGCAACGGAACGCACAGACGGGTGGACGCCTGGGGCCGGTGGCTGTGGCGGCGCGTCGTTGACGTTCTTCAAGCGGCAATGCAATAGAGCGCGTCGTGACGCCATCATCGGTGCCCGCTGGGCGAGGGTGCGGCCAATGCGGGCATGATCGGGCGTCCATCGACTATCGCTGCCGAAAGCCAGATGTGGGCATGAAATGTTGAATGGCGGCGGTCTCATTTCACTGTTCGCCGAATTGCGTCCGGCGTTGGCGCGCTTTCTCCAGAGTCGCGGCGCTTCGCCGGACGAAGCGGAGGACATCCTCCAGGACGTGAACATCAAATTGCTGGCGGAGCTGCCCGGCCCCGTTTCGCAGCCGCGCGCCTATCTCTATAAAATGACCAACAATCACTTCCTGCTGCATAGACGCACGGCTGGCCGGCGTGAGCGCCGCGAAGAGGATTGGATGAGCGCGCATGGCGGCAACGGAGAGGCGGATGGCCAACCGTCGATCGAGACCGAACTCATCGCCAGGGAGCAGCTCGCAATCCTGCAGCGGCTTCTGGATGACCTGCCGGAACGGACGCGGATCATCTTTCGCCGCTTTCGGATCGACGGAGAGCCGCAGCGAGTGATCGCGGGCGAACTCGGCATCAGCGTCAGCGCGGTCGAAAAGCATCTGGCGCGCGCCTATGAAGCGATTTCGGCCGCGAAGCTTCGGTTGAATGAGGATCATCCGGGCCGGCGGAGTCTCACAGGGGAAAGAGGCCGCCATGTCATCTGAGACGTCGGAGAGCATCGAGGCGCGCGCGATCGAGTGGCACATCAGGCTACGCGACGGCGATGACGCAATCTGGGAGGAATTCGCCGAATGGCTCGCGGAAAATCCGTGCCATGCGGCTGCCTATGACGCGATCGAGCAGGCCGATCTCGCACTCGATCCCCTGCTCCCGCACGTCGTCATCCGCGAGGCGGCAAATGATTCCGAGCACCATGTGGAGGCGGAGCCGGAGCTTCCGGCGCGCGGCGGATGGCGCTGGGGCCTGGCGGGCGGTACGCTCGCGGCCTCCATCGCCGCGGCTTTCCTGTTGCTCTCCCAGGCCGGATCCAGCCGCTACGAGGTCGCGACCCGACCGGGCGAGCGGCAAGTGGTCCAGCTCGATCCGGCCACGCAGGTCACCCTGAACGGCGCTACGCGCATGACCTTCGACCGCGAAAATCCCCGCTTCGCCTCGTTGGCCAAGGGGGAGGCGCTCTTCCAGGTCCGGCACGACAGCGCCCGGCCGTTCCGGCTCGAGGTGGGCGACAACATCGTCGAGGACGCTGGGACGGTGTTCAATGTGGTTCATGAGACCGATGAAGTCCGGGTGGCGGTTGCCGAAGGGAAGGTTGTCTACAATCCCGGCCGGGGCGCAGTGCCATTGGACGCCGGTCAGGCATTGGTGGACCGGGGCGCCTCTGAATCCGTCGCCGTAACCCCCATTCCGGTCGAGCGCGTGGGCTCGTGGAAAACCGGATCGCTGGTCTATTCGGTGGCCCCGCTCTCGCGAGTCGCGGCCGATCTGAGCCGTGCCATGGATGTACCGATCACCGTTGCGTCCGGCCTGGCCGATCGGCCGTTTTCGGGAACGATCATGCTGGATGGCAGCGGTTCCGAACAGCTCCGGCGCCTGCAGCTGGCCCTGAACGTGCACCTCGACAAGGGGCCTGGCGGGTGGGTCATGAAACCGGCCGGCAGTGCGGGGCAATAAGCGGGCGGCGGCCGTCGTCGCTATCGCATTTGGTCTCGGCGCAGCCGATGCCGCCCGGGCGGAGACGTTCAACATCGCGCCGGGTCGGCTCGGCGAAGTCGCAGCCGCCATTGGAGCGCGGGCAGGGATCACCGTCGCCGTCACCGACCCCGAGCTCGCCGGGCGGCTCTCTCCCGGAGTGCGCGGCACCTTTTCCGTGCGCGCCGCGCTGGAGCGCGCGTTGCGGGGAACAGGCGCCGAGGCCGTGTTCTACGACAGAGTCACCGTCAGGATCATAAGGGCCCGGGCGAAACCGCGCCCGGTCAGGCAGAAGCCGGCAGTGATCCCACTGCCAATGCCCGATCCGCCCGCCGTACCGGACGAGATCGTCGTCACTGCCAGCAAGCAGAATATATTGCTCGAAAACTATCCGGGTTCGGCCAAGATAATCGATTTCGAGCCCGCCTGGCTTTCGCGAAACGGGGCGAGAGGAACCGCCGCGCTGACCGAGACGCTGCCGACTCTCAGTTCGACCAATCTCGGCCGCGGGCGCAACAAGCTCTACGTACGCGGCATCTCCGACAGCAGCTTCAACGGACCCACACAGGCGACGGTGGGGCAATATCTCGGCGACGCGCGGCTCAACTACAATGCGCCGGATCCCGACCTGAACCTCTACGACCTGAAGCGCGTCGAGGTGCTCGCCGGCCCGCAGGGAACGCTGTATGGCGCGGGTTCGCTGGGGGGGGTCGTGCGGCTCGTTCCCAACGCGCCGGACAGCGCGGAGGCCTATGCGACAGCGTCGACCGGAGTCAGCGCGACGCGCTTCGGCGGCATTGGCGGCGACGCCGCCGCGATGCTCAACCTTCCGCTCGCCAAAGGCCGGATGGCGCTGCGTCTCGTCGTCTACGGCACGCGCGAGCCCGGCTATATCGACGATCCCTCGCGAAATCTGCGCGACATCAACGACAGCCTGAGTTTCGGCCAGCGGCTGATGTTCCGCATGGAGGATCTGGCGGGATGGACGATCGACGCCGGGATGGTGGTCCAAAACATCAAGACCGACGACGGGCAATATGTCTTGCGTGGCGATCCGCCGCTCGAGCGCAGCAATGCCCTCGCGCAGCCATTCCGCAACGACTACCGCCTGGCCTATGTCACTGCGCGGCGCCCGGTGTTCGGAGGCACCGAACTCGTCTCGACGACATCCTTCGTCCTGCACGATCTGAAGACGGTATTCGACGCCACCGGCTCCGACGGAACGACTTCGCCCCGGCGTTTCGAAGAGAAAAACAATATCGCCCTCCTCTCCAACGAGACACGGCTCTGGGGCGGCGGTCGGCGGACGCCGTGGGTGGCGGGGATGGCGGGAATCTACAGCGTGAGCCGTCTCTCGCGCTTGCTGGGATCGCCTGACGATCCGAGCCAGATCGCGGGCGTGCGCAACCGGCAAGTGGAATTCTCGTTGTTCGGACAAGCCTCGCATCCGATCGCCTCGTCGCTGATCGCGACCGGCGGCGGGCGATTGACGGTGTCTGACGGCGCGGGAACGCTGCTCGACGCTGTCGGTGGCGGAGAGGAGGAGTCGTCGCGCGCGCGAGTGCGTTTTGCGGGGAGCGCGGCGCTCGACTGGCACCTGTCACCGTCGCTGTCGGCCTTCCTCCATTATCAGCAGGGGTTTCGCCCCGGCGGCTTCGCGGTGGCATCCGGATCGGTCGTAGAGAGCCAGGAATTCGAGGCCGACGACCTGAGCCAGATCGAACTCGGCATTCGCTGGCGAGACAAGGCGCGGGACCGGCTGTCGATCCGCGCCGCGATCTTCGGTGTCGACTGGAACCATGTCCAGGCGGATCTCGTCGACGATTCGGGGCTTCCCGCCACTGCCAATATCGGCAGCGGCAGGGTCTACGGGCTGGACGGCGAAATTACGTGGCGCGCGCTGCCGGCCTGGACGCTTACGGTGGCCGCCTTCCTGAACTACAGCAATTTGATCGGGACTGCCTCGGCGGCCGCGAACGCCGATGCAATCACGCTGCCGAACGTCCCTCGGGACGGGGTGCGGGTTGGCAGCCAATGGCGGTTCGAACTGGCACGCGATGTCACGCTGACGGGCGAGGCTTCGGCGCATTATGTCGGCCAATCGCATCTGGGCGCGACCCCGCCGCTGGACGTGATGCAAGGGCAGTATCTCGTCAGCGCAATCGGCGCCCGGATCGACTTCGCGCGCTTCGGCATCTCGCTGGACATCTCGAATATCGGCGATGCGCGCGCGAACACCTTCGCGTTCGGCAATCCCTTCGGGCTTGGCCGTCAGAACCAGGTCACGCCGTTGCGGCCGCGGACTATCCGGCTGGGGCTCGATGCGCGCTTTTGAGAGCCCGTAAGCTACTGAGTTAGCAAGGCGCGGGCGCGCTCCGCATTCGCGCGCAAATACACCCGCATTTTTTTGGTGAGGGTCTTCCGACCTGTCGGTGTCTCAGGGCGGAAGGAGAAAGCCCTGATGTCCGAAGAACTGACGCCGCTCGAAAGGGCGGTGGTCGCCTTGTCGCGCAAGGATCCGGTCTCGAGCCTGCGGCCGAACAGTCGCAAGCGCGGCTGGATCCTCGGACTTCCGACCGCTCCGCTGCCGCTCGCCAATCCGCGGCTCGAGGCGCTGCGCCGCTATGCGATCCTCCGCCGGGTGCACGGCGCTGCACGGATCGGAGCCGAGCGTGAGCGGCTCCAGGAAACGGGCTTCAGCCGCCAGAAAATCGAAGAAGTCGATGAGCTGGTTGACCCATCCCGGAAGGAGCGACGCGCGCGATCCAGGGCCGAGGGAAATCTCTTCATCTTCGATGGAAGCTGTTTCCCGGCGGTCCGCTGGAACTGAACTGACAGAAACAACCAACGTGGTGAGACTATTCATGAACTTTACAAAGACGATGTCCTGCGGTGCAGCGGTGATCATGGCTGTTCCGCCGTTCCTGTGGTCCGGTGCAGCGTTGGCTCAGACCGAGATTCCGGCAGAGGCGGAGGCCGCGGTCCCGGTACAGCTTGAGAGGTCCGGGTCCGAGGAAGGCGGAGATCATTTCTCGATTGGGGTCGGGGCGGCCTACATGCCGGTCTATCAGGGGGCGGAGAAATATCGGTTCCAGCCCTTGCCGGCGATCGACATTCAGGTCGGACGCTTCTTCGTCAATTTTCAGGACGGGATCGGCGCCAATCTCTTCGACAGCGAGAGCGTGACAGTAGGCGTGGGCCTGACTCCCGCGGACGGATATCGCAAGAAGGATGCGCCGCCGGGGATCGGCAAGCTTTCGATGGGACTGGGTGGGCGCGGCTTCGTGAAACTTCGCCAGTTCGGCTTGGAGGCGACGCTCGGCGGCACCAAGATCCTCACCGGCAGCACCAAGGGCGTCCTCGTCGATGCGAGCCTGTCCTACCCCGTGATGATCAGCGAGAAGCTGACGCTCAATCCGTCGATCGGGACGACCTATGGCGATCGAAAGCACAATAATCGCTATTTTGGAGTAACTTCTCAGCAATCGGTCGCATCAGGTCTTCCGCAATTTCGCGCTGGAAGCGGCTTCATCGATGCGAAGGCGGACCTCGCCCTCCGTTATCGTCTGACCGATCGGATCGGTGTGGGTGTCGTGGGCGGCGTCACGACCCTGTTGGGCGACGTCAAGGACAGCCCGATCGTCAAGCGGAAGACGCAGCCCTACGGCATCGCGTTCGTCAGCTACAACTTCTGAAGCGGCCGTTCGGGGCGCTCCCGTTTCCCCCCTTGCGGGGGCGCCCCTCCTGTTCTGCTGGCGCATTCCCAAGAGCGGCGCGTCCACTTCCAACGTACCGACGTGCGGAGTTCCTTTCTGGTGGTTAGACGGTTTTCGGGTTTCATGCTGGTGCCTTTCGCATTGATCGGCGGATGCACGCTGCAACCCGCATATCAGCGCCCGACCCTCGATCTGCCGGGCGCCTGGAGCAATGCTCCTGCCGAAGCGCCGCAGCCGGCTACGGTCGAACGTGAGGGCTGGTGGGCTCTGCTCGGCGATCCGGCCGTCGACCAGCTCGTGGCGGCCGGCCTGCACGATAATCCGACGCTCGCGGAGGCGGCGGCGCGTGTCGATCAGGCGCGGGCGGTGGCGAGCGTGGAGAATGCGCGCCGGAAGCCGAGCCTGGGCGTCACGGCAAACCTGTCGGGCGCGCGGGACCGCGCCGGCTCGGGCAGCGCGACCGTGGCGCAGGCATCCGGAGACGTCGGTGCCAATCTGGCGTGGGAGCTTGATCTCTGGGGTCGACTCCGCGAGACCGCGACCGTCGCGCGGCATCGCCTGACCGCGCGTACCGCGGATGCCGAGGCTGCGCGTCTGTCGATCGTCGCGGAGATTGCTGACACGACGCTCGCGCTTCGCGCATGCACGCTTATCCATGCGATCCGCGAGCGCGACATCGGCTCGCGCGAGGTGGAAGTGAAGATCATCCGGGCGCGGCTGGAATTCGGCTATGTCGCGCCGGTGGCGGTCGCCACCGCGCAGAGCAATCTGGCCTCCGCGCGGACCGAGAGGATCGCGCAGGAAGAGATTTGCCGGCGTCTCGTCGACGCGCTGGTCGCGCTCTCGGGTCTGGATGCCGCGACGATCTTGTGGCTTCTGCCCGGAGACACGCGGGCGCAGGACGCTATGCAGATGCCGGCGCCGCCACCCTTCGCACCCGCGTTGCCCGCCACCATCCTCCTCGGGCACCCCGGAGTCGTCGCTGCCGAGCGCGAAGTTGCGGCCCGTTGGTCGGAGATTGCAGTGGCTCGCGCCGAGCGGCTTCCGCGGATCGACCTCACCGCACTGCTCACCGGGCAGTGGCTTCGGGCGCTCGGATCGAGCGATTCCTATGCCAGCGGTTCGATTGGCGCCGGTGTCACGGCTCCGCTCTTCGACGGCGGTGCCGGCGCCGCGAACGTGCGGCTTGCCGAAGCGGCGTACCGCGAGGCGGTGGCGCAACTCGTTTTCGCGCTCCGAACCGCCATCCGGGACATCGAAGATGCCCTGGCCGCACAGCAATCGGCTATCGCGCGCATCGAGACCGCAGGCGAGGCGCTTGCGGCCGCGCGGTTCACGCTCTCGGCCAGCGAAGCCCGCTGGCGCGCAGGTTCGATCGCACAACTGGAGCTCGAGGAGGCGCGCCGCCAATCCAGGCGGGCGCAGGAGAGCGCCGTCGTTGCCGCGGCCGACCGGGCGCGAGCGTGGGTCGCGCTCGTGCGTCGGACCGGAACCCCCTGGCAGGACGCCGGCCGCGTGCCGGCTGATATTGTCGACTCTGGAAACGGGAAGGGTCGTCAATGAGCGACAAGATGGTTGTGATCGAACGGGGGACCGCTGGTTCGCGATCGATTGCCGGGCGCGTGATAGTGATCGCCGTCCTTCTGGCAGCGCTCGGCCTTGGAGGGTATCTGCTGTGGCCACAGGCCTCGCCGCCGGCCGCGGCCGCGCCACGACCCAAGCTGACCGTCACCGTCGTCACGCCGAAGCGCGTGACCTTGCCGCGACGTCTCACCGCATCGGGCGTCGTCGCGCCTTGGCAGGAAGCGAGCATCGGAACCCAGATCGGCAGTTACCAGCTGATCGACGTGCGCGTGAATGTCGGCGACGAGGTCAGGCGCGGCGAAGTGCTCGCCCGGCTCAATCCCGCTTTGTTGCGCGCCGAGGAGGCGCAGCTGCTGGCGCGCCACGAGCAGGCGGTAGCGAATGACCGGCGCGCCAGGGGGCTGCAGGCAAACGGTGCCATCAGCGACCAGGAAGTGCTCCAGTTCGCGACCGAGGCGAAGACCGCCGCGGCGCTCCTCGCTGCCAAGCGCCTCGAGCTGCGCTACACCTTCGTCCTTGCCCCGGACGACGGCGTGATCACCGCGCGCACCGCTACTCTGGGCGCGGTGGTACCGTCCGGGCAGGAACTGTTCCGCATGATCCGCAAGAACCGGCTCGAGTGGCGCGGCGAACTGACCGCCGCGCAGCTCAATGCCGTCGCCAGGGGGCAGCGGATCGCGCTCGTGCTTCCTGACGGGAGCAGGGCGAGCGCGGTGGTCCGCCAGACCGCGCCGGCGCTGGATGCCGGCTCGCGGCTCGCCATCGTCTATGCCGATCTCGTGCCGGGCAGTCGGGCGCGGGCGGGGATGTACGTGACCGGCGAGATCGCTTTCGGGACGTCGCCGGCGCTCGCGGTGCCGGCCGAATGCATCGTGATCCGCGACGGACGCAGCTATGTCCTGCAAGTCGCCGGGACGGTCGCAGCCCCGCAGGTCGTGCTACGGGGCGTGACGACCGGCAGACGCGATGGCGAGACGGTAGAGATCCTGCGCGGCCTGCGCGGCGAGGAGCGGCTCGTCCTCAGGGGGGCGGGGTTCCTCGGCGACGGAGATGTCGTTCGCATTGCCGGCGCGCGTGAGGCCCGGCCATGAATTTCGCGGCCTGGTCGATCCGCAACCCGATCCCGTCCATCCTGCTGTTCGTGTTGCTGGCCATTGCGGGCGTTCGCGGGTTCAGCATGCTGGCGGTGCAGGACCTGCCCGACATGTCGCTGCCGTCGATCTCGGTCGTCGCGGCGCTTCCGGGCGCCACGCCGGCCCAGCTCGAGACCGAGATCGCACGCAAGGCCGAGGACGCGCTAGCCGCGCTGGACGGGCTGCGGCACGTCACCACCTCGATCACCGACGGCAATGTGCGGATCGAGGCGGCGTTCGATCTGGATAAGCCGCTGTCGGACGCGCTGATCCAGACCAAGGACGCGATGGACGGCATCCGGTCGGATCTGCCGGCCGACATGCTCCAGCCCACCGTCAGCGCCGTCACCTTCGCCGCGGCGCCGGTGGTCGTCTATGCGGTCGCATCCTCCCGCCTGGACGAGGCGGAACTCTCCTGGTTCGTCGACGACAGCCTGACCAAGGCGGTCCGCGCGATCCCCGGGGTTGGGCGCGTCGAACGGCTGGGCGGCGTCCAGCGCGAGGTGCGGGTGACAGTCGATCCAGCGCGTCTGATCGCGATGGGTGTGACGGCGGGCGATGTTTCGCGTGCGCTGCGGGCAGTGCAGCAGCAATCATCGGGAGGCCGTACGCAATTGGCTGGCGCCGAACAGGCGATCCGGACGGTCGCGATTGTCGGGCAGGCATCCGAACTGGCGGCACTGCCGATCGCCTTGCCCGACGGACGCCGTCTGCGCCTCGATCAGGTCGCGACCATCGATGACCGCCCCGGCGAACGCACCCAGGCGGCGTCGCTCAATGGAAAGTCCGTCATCGGCTTGCGGGTCTATCGCGCGCGCGGGGCAGGGGAGACCGAGGTGGCGAAAGGCGTCACTGCGGCTCTCGACAAGCTGAAGAGCCGCATTCCGGGTCTGACCCTGACGCCGGTCGGCGGATCGGTCGACTATACGATCGAGCAATATGAAGGCTCGATGGCGATGCTCTATGAGGGCGCGTTTCTGGCGATCCTCGTCGTCTGGTTGTTCTTGCGCGATTGGCGGGCGACGCTGATCGCCGCCACCGCATTGCCGCTTTCGATCCTTCCGACCTTCGCCGCGATGCAATGGCTAGGCTATTCGCTCAACACGCTGACGCTGCTTGCCCTCGCGGCGGTCGTCGGGATCCTCGTCGACGATGCGATCGTCGAAGTGGAGAATATCGAGCGGCATCGGCGGATGGGCAAACCGGTCATGGAGGCTACCGAGGAAGCGGTTGCCGAGATCGCCAAGGCAGTGATCGCGACGACGATGACGCTCGTCGCGGTGTTCCTGCCGACTGCGATGATGTCCGGCTTCGCCGGGCTCATCTTCAAGCCCTTCGGGTGGACGGCGGTGATCGCGGTGCTCGCGTCGCTGCTGGTCGCTCGCCTGCTGACGCCTATGATGGCCGCTTATCTTCTGAAAGGAGACGCGGCGCCCGAGCCCGAGAGCCAGCGCTTTATGCGCCCGTATCTCGCGGCGGTGCGCTGGTGCCTCGACCATCGGAAATCCACCATCGGGGCGACGCTCGCTTTCCTTGCTGCGTCGATCGCGCTGCTGCCGTTGATCCCGACGGGATTCCTGCCCCCGGACGACCGCAGTACCACCGAGCTGTCGATCGAGCTCCCGCCGGGCGCCGCGCTTGGCACGACCGTCGCGGTGGCCGAGGAAGTGGGCAGGGCGCTCGGGGACGTGCCGGGCATCAAGGGCATCTTCACGACAATTGGGCAGGCGGGAAGCGACGGAGATGACGCCAGTGGGATCCGTCTCGCATCCTCGACGCTGCTGCTGGCGCCGCGCGGATCGCGGCCCTCAAAGTCTGCGATCGAAGCGATGGTTCGCGACCGGCTGGCCAAGATACCCGGCGCGCGCTTCACCGTCGGCGACGGTACCGCCAGGCTCGAGCTGATCCTCGCCGGCAGCGATTCGCGTGCCCTGGCGGCGACCGCACAGCGGCTCGAACGCGAATTGCGAGAGGTTGGCAGCCTGTCGAATATCGCCTCGACCGCCAGCCTCGACCGGCCTGAGATCGTGATCCGGCCGGATCTCCAGCGCGCGGCCGAGCGCGGCGTCACCACCGACGCGATCGGCGAGGTTGTCCGGATCGCGACGAGTGGCGATTTCGACGCGCAGGTGGCGCGGCTCAACCTCGACAACCGGCAATTGTTCATCCGCACCCGGATCGCCGACGAAGCGCGGCGGGACCTGGAGACGCTCGGCAATTTGCGCGTGGCCGGGCGCGACGGGCCGGTGCCGCTTGCAAGCATCGCCGTCATCGCGATCGAGAGCGGCCCGTCGCAGATCGATCGCTATGATCGTGAACGCTACATCACGGTGACCGCGGATTTGAACGGGATGGCCCAAGGCGATGCGCTGGCGAGAATCAACACGCTTTCGGCGATCACTTCCATGCCGTCGGGCATTTCGCTCGACACCGCCGGGGGCGCGGAGATCGGCGAGGAGATAGCAGTCGGCTTCCTCACCGCCCTGATCGCGGGGGTCCTGTGCATCTTTTGCGTGCTGGTGCTGCTGTTCAAGGACTTTCTACAACCGATCACCATATTGTCGGCGATCCCGCTTTCGGCAGGCGGCGCGTTCGTGGCGCTGTTGCTGGCCGGCAGCGCTCTCGACCTGCCAGCGATGATCGGACTGGTCATGCTGATGGGGATCGTCACCAAGAATTCGATCCTGCTGGTCGAATATGCGATCCTCGGGATTGCCGAGCGGGGCTTGTCGCGTGCCGATGCGCTGCTGGAGGCCTGTCGCATGCGCGCCCGTCCGATCATCATGACGACGGTAGCGATGATCGCCGGAATGGCCCCCATCGCCTTGGGCTTCGGCGCCGATGCGAGCTTTCGTCAACCCATGGCGATCGCGGTGATCGGGGGACTGCTCACATCGACCTTCCTCAGCCTGCTCGTGGTGCCGGTGGTGTTCACTTTCGTAGACGGGTTCGAGCACCAGGTACGGCGGACTGTCGCCCGCCTCCGCATCCGTCGAGCCGAGCCATCGCGACTGCGGGATCATTATCCGTCCTGAGTGAGGATTTCCCTGCCTCCGGTGTCTTAGGGTGGAAAGGAGATAGCCCCCTTGGCTGCGAAACATCGGGCATATCTCGGCTGGGCGTTGCTATGGCTCGCCGGCCTGCTCACCCTCATCAAGATCGCTGTTTCGGTTGCGCAGGAGTTGCGCTCCGCGCAGCTTGGCGTGATGGCCGCGGGATTGACGTTGCTCCTGGCTCTCGCACTGCGGGCTTCGCTCACTTCGCGGCGGCGGTGAGCCTGCGTCCAGCGTGCCTTGAAGATCCACGCTGATCGGGCTGGCCGAAAGCTTGGTGGTAACCGCTACATCTTGATTCGCTCGGGACAAGTTGTGGGGTCAGATGGACAACTTATAACCGCACTATCAATTAACGCTGCGCCAGCGCTGCGTCGCTGGCGAGCTTGTCGGCGCGTTCGTTGTCTGGATGGCCGGCATGGCCCTTGACCCACACCCATTCGACACGGTGCGGTTTCGATGCGGCGAGAAGCTCCTGCCACAGCTCGGCGTTCTTGACCGGCTTCTTGTCCGCCGTCCGCCAGCCGTTCTTCAGCCAGCCATGGATCCACTTGGTGAGGCCGTCCATGACATAGCGGCTGTCGGTCGAGAGCGTGACCCGGCACGGCCGCTTGAGCGCGTTGAGGCCCTGAATCGCCGCCATCAATTCCATGCGGTTGTTGGTGGTGTGGGGTTCCCCGCCCGACAATTCCTTCTCGACACCGCCCATGCGTAGCAAGACGCCCCAGCCGCCGCGCCCGGGATTGCCTTTGCACGCGCCGTCGGTGGCGATTTCTACATGCTGGAGTTCGCTCATGCGAAGAGCGCGTCGCCGTTCGCGGCGTAGAAGTCCAGCCGGCGCAGATAGGCGAGCGGATCTTTCCGCGTCACCATCGCGTTCGCGGGCGTGTTGAGCCAGTCCCATGCCCGGCTCAGCAGGAAGCGCAGCGCAGCGCCTTCCGCGAGTATCGGCAAGGCGGCGCGCTCGTCGGAAGGAAGCACGTTGGCGCGCTGATACCCCTGCAGCAGCGCGTTGCCGATCGCGGCATCGTAATGATGGCCGGAAGCATCGAAAGCCCAGGCGCCGTGCGTCACCGCGAGATCGAAAGCGCGGACGTCGGTGCAGGCGAAGTAGAAGTCGATCAGCCCGGTGACCTCGTCGCCGAGCATCAGGACATTGTCGGGGAACAGATCGGCGTGGATCGCGCTGGGCGGCAGATGGCGGGGCCACTGCGCGATAATCCGCTCCAGCGCACGCGATACGCGATCGAACAGTCCGGGTGCGATCGTGTCTAGATCGCGACCACAACGGTCCAATTGGGCCTGCCAGGTGTCGACGCCCATCGAGTTGGGGCGATCCAGCAGGAAGTCCTCGAGCGCCCAATGCATCTGGCTGAGCGCCTCGCCGGCGGCGCGGGCTTGTGCCGGGGTTGGCGTCGTCACCGACACGCCCGGCAGGAACTTGATCAGGCAGGCCGGGCGCCCCTCGAGTTCATGTATCTCGTGACCGGCGCGATCCTTGATCGCCGGGGGCACCGGTAGCCCCTTTGCCGCGAGGTGATCGAGAAGGGCCATGAAATAGGGGAGATCGTCGGCGGCGACGCGCTTCTCGTAGAGCGTCAGGATGAAGCGGCCCCCGGTCGTGTCGACCAGATAGTTCGAATTCTCGACGCCTTCGGCGATGCCTTTGGCCGATACGAGCGCGCCCGCATCGAACTTCGCGAGGAAGTCTGAGAGCGCCTCGGCCGAAACCTGTGTGTAGACCGCCATGCCCGCCCCTGTCGTCATCCCCGCGAAAGCGGGGACCCATCTCCCGGATGCGCCGCGCGCGCAACTGCAGTTGTGCTTGGGGAGCCAATAGGAGAGGGACCCCGGCTTTCACCGGGGTGGCGAGAACAGGTCAGGCCGCCTCGAGACCGCGGGGCAATTTGAAAGCGATGTTCTCGGCGACCGTCTCGACTTCGCGTTCGGTTACGGCGAAGCGTGTGCCGATTCGCTCGACCACTTCGCGAACCAGCAGTTCGGGGGCCGATGCGCCTGCCGTCAGACCGACTTTGCGCACTCCGTCGAACCACGCG
This sequence comes from Sphingomonas psychrotolerans, assembly GCF_002796605.1. Classification (NCBI taxonomy): domain Bacteria; kingdom Pseudomonadati; phylum Pseudomonadota; class Alphaproteobacteria; order Sphingomonadales; family Sphingomonadaceae; genus Sphingomonas; species Sphingomonas psychrotolerans. The sequence continues at coordinate 2,118,660 of NZ_CP024923.1, read as the reverse complement.
AAATCGATATCGTCGGCGCGCTGGATCAGCGTCGCGCAGGTGCCGTTGCGCACCGCAACCTCGACCAGCCGCATCGAATTGGACGATTTAGGCGAGCCGATCACCAATACCAGATCGACCTGGTCCGCGAGCACCTTGACTGCGCCTTGGCGATTCGAGGTGGCGTAGCAGATGTCGTCGGCGCCGGGCGCGAGGATCGTGGGGAAGCGCCGCTTGAGCACCGCGAGCACCGCGGCGGTATCGTCGACCGAGAGCGTCGTCTGCGTCAGAAAGGCCAGATTTTCGGGATCGGCGACAGCGGCCTGCTCGGCGTCTTCCACTGTCTCGACCAATGTCATCGCGCCTTCGGGAACCTGGCCGAAGGTGCCGATCACTTCGGGATGCCCGGCATGGCCGATGAACAATATGTGCCGACCCGCCGCGACCAGCCGCTCGGCCTGGCGATGAACCTTGGAGACCAGAGGGCAGGTGGCGTCGAGATAGGAGAGCCCGCGCTCGGCCGCCTTGGCCGGCACCGCCTTGGGAACGCCGTGTGCCGAGAACACCACCGGCACCCCGTCGGGCACCTGATCGAGTTCCTCGACGAAGATCGCGCCTTTTGCCTTGAGCGTATCGACGACATATTTGTTGTGGACGATCTCGTGCCGGACATAGACCGGCGCGCCGTATTTCTCGATCGCCAGCTCGACGATGCGGATCGCGCGGTCGACGCCCGCGCAGAAGCCGCGCGGGGCGGCGATGAGCAGTTCGAGCGGCGGTTTGGTGGTCGCGTCCATGGCAGAGCGGGCTCTACGCGATTGCTTGCACGCGCGAAAGGCGGTTCCTATGGTGCCGCCGTTTCCGGGCCGCGCGTGCGTGGCCCGTTGTTCCGTCTGAAAGGTGTACCGCCCGTGTCGCTCGCCAAGCTCGCCGTCCCCGCCCTGATCCTGCTGGTCGCCGGCGGCTGCTCCCGCACCGGCGATATCGCCGAGGGCGGCATCACCGCGGTACGTTCGGCATGCCCGCATGTCGGCGTGCCCGCCGGCACCGGTGACGTCACTCTGTTCAACCCGGCGAACAGCCGCGAGGCGAGCGCGATCGACGTGGTCGCGGTTCTCACCAACGTCCAGGCTACCTGTGACGAGGCGGGCCCCCAGATCCTGACCAACCTCACTTTCGACGTGCTCGCACGGCGCAACCAGCCCGGACCGGCCCGCGACGTGACCTTGCCCTATTTCATCACCGTCGTGCGCGGCGGCACAGCGGTGACCGCCAAGCGCCTCGGCCAGGTTACCGTGCGCTTCGCCGAGGGCCAGATCCGCGCGCAGGCGACCGGGCAGGCGACCTCCAGTATCGATCGTGCCGCGGCGACGTTGCCCGAGGAAGTGCGCAAGCGGCTGACCGAGAAGCGCAAGGCTGGCGATCAGGCGGCGGCGATGGATCCGCTCGCCGATCCGGCGATCCGTTCGGCGGTGCTCGCCTCGACTTTCGAGGCGCTGGTCGGCTTCCAGCTGACCGAGGACCAGCTGAAGTACAACGTCACGCGCTGATCGCGATTGACTCGCTTCGGCGGCGCGGCCAAGGCTGCGTGCGTCGATGGCGGGCAACCGGCATAGGCACGCGCGGGAGAGTGGCGGTCCTTGAAGGGCTGCCCGCCGAAGGAGCAACCGCCCCGGAATCTCTCAGGCATCAGGGACCGCGCGCGCTGTGACACTCTGGAAAGCGCCGCTCGAGAAGCGGCCACCGAAGGGGTAAGCGGGTCCGCCCGTGAAAGCTCTCAGGTTCCGTGACAGAGGGGGCGAGGGACTTGGCGCGCACGAGCTGCGTTCGGACTCTCGTTCTATCCTATGTGCGGAGTGCCCAGATGAGCCGAGACGTCCACAATGGTCCCACCGACGAGTTCGCCCAGGCGCGCGGCACGGCATATAGCCATGACGCCGATGCCGGCGAGGAATCGATCGAAATTCAGCAACTTCCGCTCGACAGCTGGCACCGCGCGCGCGGTGGCCGGATGGTGCCGTTCGCAGGCTATGAGATGCCCGTCCAATATGAAGGCATCATGGCCGAGCATCTGTGGACGCGTGCGCATGCCGGGCTGTTCGACGTCAGCCATATGGGGCAGCTGCTGTTCTCCGGGCCCGATGTCGATGCCGAACTCGAAACCCTGCTCCCGGGCGATATCAAGGGTCTGGGCGACGGGCGCATGCGCTACTCGCTGCTGCTCGCCGAGAATGGCGGGATCCATGACGACCTGATGGTGACGCGGCTCGGGCAAGATAATGCCTTCGAGATCGAGCGCGGCGCCTTTTACATGGTCGTCAACGGCGCGACCAAATGGGACGATCTCGGGGTGCTGCGCGAGCATCTGCCGGATGAAATCTCGATCAACCATCTCGATGAGCAGGCGCTGCTGGCGCTGCAGGGTCCCGAGGCGGTAACCGCGCTCGAGCGCGTCGTGCCGGGCGTGGCGAGCCTGGTGTTCATGACGGCCGCGGCGTTCGAGTGGAACGGCAACCCGCTCTGGGTGAGCCGCTCGGGCTATACCGGCGAGGACGGGTTCGAGATCTCGCTGCCGGGCGATGCGGCCGAAGCATTCGCCGAGGCGCTGTGCGCGCAGCCCGAGGTCAGGCCGATCGGGCTGGGCGCGCGCGATTCGCTGCGGCTCGAGGCGGGGCTGCCGCTGTACGGGCATGATCTCGATCTGGAGACGACGCCGCTGGCCGCCGATCTCGGCTTCGCGCTGTCGAAGCGTCGCCGCGAAGAAGGCGGCTTCCCCGGCCATGCGCGGATCATGCAGGAGCGTGAGGGCGGCGGGATCGTCAAGCGCGTCGGGCTGATCGTCGAGGGGCGCCAGCCGGTGCGCGAAGGCGCGGCGGTGGTCGATGCCGACGGCACCGAAGTCGGCAAGGTGACGAGTGGCGGGTTTGCGCCTTCGGTCGAGAAGCCGATTGCCATGGCCTATGTGCCGGTCGCCCTCGCCGCGCCCGGCACCCGCATCACGCTCGCCCAGCGCGGCAAAGTTCATCACGCGGAGGTCGTCCAGATGCCCTTCGTCCCCCATCGCTATGTCAGAAAGGGAAGCTGACCATGAGCCGTTATTTTACCGAAGATCATGAATGGCTCGACGTCGATGGCGACGTCGCGACCGTCGGCATCACGGATTATGCGCAGAGCCAGCTCGGCGACATCGTGTTCGTCGAGACTCCCGAAGAGGGCAAGACCGTGAGCAAGGGCGACGACGCGGCTGTGGTCGAGAGCGTCAAGGCTGCCTCGGACGTCTATGCGCCGGTCGCCGGCACGGTGATCGAAGGCAATGCCGCGCTTGCCGACAACCCGGCGTTGGTCAACGAGGACCCCGAGGGCGAGGGCTGGTTCTTCAAGCTGACGCTCGCCGATGCGGGTGAACTCGACGGGCTGATGGACGAAGCCGCGTATGAGGATTTCGTCAGCAAGCTCTAAATCCCCCTCCCGCTTGCGGAAGGGGTTAGGGGAGGGCGTGGCCGTGAGCGGCCGGTTCTCCGATATTTTCAGCCCCTCCCCCGACCCCTCCCGCAAGCGGAAGGGGAGAAGGAAGAACAATGCGCTATCTGCCCCTTACCCCGTCCGACCGGACAGCGATGCTCGCCACGATCGGCGCCAAATCGATCGACGACCTGTTCATCGACGTGCCCGAAGTCGCGCGGCTCGACGGGCCGGTCCACGGCCTGCCCAATCACGCCAGCGAACTCGCGGTCGAGCGACATATGTCGGCGCTGGCCAGGAAGAACCTCGCCGCCGGCGACGTTCCCTTCTTCCTCGGCTGCGGCGCGTACAGGCATCATGTGCCGGCCTCGGTCGATCACCTGATCCAGCGCGGCGAGTTCCTCACTGCCTATACGCCGTACCAGCCCGAAATCGCCCAAGGCACGCTGCAGGTGATGTTCGAGTTCCAGACCCAGGTCGCGCGGCTGCTCGGCTGCGATGTGGCGAATGCGTCGATGTACGATGGCTCGACGGCGTGCTGGGAAGCGATCACGATGGCGCGGCGCGTGACGAAGCGCGGCAAGGCGATCCTGTCGGGGGGGCTGCACCCGCATTATGTCTCGGTAGCCAACACCATGGCGAAGTTCACTGGCGACGTGCTGGTCACCTCGCTCCCGACCTTCAGCCCCGAGCCCGACACGCTCGACCTGATCAACGCGATCGACGACGAAACATCGTGCGTCGTGGTCCAATATCCCGACATCCTCGGCCGCATCGAGGATATGAGCGCGCTCGCCGAAGCATGCCACGCGAAGAAGGCGCTGCTGATCGCGGTGGTGACCGAGCCCGTCGCGCTGGGGGCGATCAAATCGCCGGGCGAGATGGGCGCGGACATCGTCGTGGGCGAGGGCCAGTCGCTCGGCGTCGGGCTGCAGTTCGGCGGTCCCTATGTCGGGCTGTTCGCCTGCTCGGAGAAACTGGTGCGGCAGATGCCGGGTCGGCTCTGTGGTGAAACGGTGGATGCAGAGGGAAAGCGTGGCTTCGTGCTGACGCTGTCGACCCGCGAGCAGCATATCCGCCGCGAAAAGGCGACGTCGAACATCTGCACTTCCTCGGTGCTCTGCGCACTGGCGATGTCGGCGCATATGACTCTGCTGGGCGAAGCGGGTCTGCGCCGTCTCGCCGAGCTCAACCATGTCGCGGCGAGCGCAGCGGCCGACCGGCTGGCGGAGGTCGACGGCGTCGAACTGGTCACCGACCGCTTCTTCAACGAATTCACGCTGAAGCTCTCGAAGGAAGCGCGCCCGGTCGTTCGCGCTCTCGCGGACAAGGGCATTCTGGCCGGCGTGTCGCTCGGCCGGCTCTATCCGGATGCGACGGAGCTGCAGAACGGGCTCGTCGTCGCGGTCACCGAAACCACCACCGAGGAGGACGTCGAGACGCTTGCCTCCGCGCTCGAGGAGGCGCTGGCATGACGATCAACCAGAGCGGCTGGCGCCCCACGACCCCGCAGGCGGGCGAAGCTTCGGGGGCGACCTTTACCGGCAACCGCGCGCTGATGCTCGAGGAGCCGTTGATCTTCGAGATCGGTTCGACCGAGACCACCGGCGTTGATTTCGCCGAGGCGCCTTCGGGCAAATCTCGTCTGGGCGGGCTCGAGCGGTCGAAGACGATCGGGCTTCCCGGACTGTCCGAACCTGAGGCGGTGCGGCATTACACCCGGCTCAGCCGTCAGAATTACGCGATCGACCTCGGACTGTTCCCGCTCGGCTCGTGCACGATGAAACATAATCCGCGGCTCAACGAGCGGATGGCGCGGCTTCCCGGCTTCGCCGATCTCCACCCGCTGACTCCGGTCGATGCCTGCCAAGGCGCGTTCGAAGTGATCCATCAGCTCGCGCATTGGCTGGTGACGCTGACCGGCATGCATTCGGTGGCGATGAGCCCCAAGGCTGGCGCGCATGGCGAATTGTGCGGCGTGCTGGCGATCCGCGCGGCGCTCGACGCGAAGGGCGAGCAGGGCCGGAAGGTGTTGCTGGTGCCGGAGAGCGCGCACGGTACCAACCCGGCGACCGCGGCTTTTGCGGGCTTCTCGGTCGAGGACATCCCCGCGACCGAGGCCGGCCGGGTCAACCTCGAGGCGCTCAAGGCGCGACTCGGGCCTGACGTTGCCGGCGTGATGATCACCAACCCCAACACGTGCGGGCTGTTCGAGCCCGACATGCGGGCGATCTCGGACGCGGTGCATGCGGCGGGCGGCTATGTCTATTGCGACGGCGCCAACTTCAACGCGATCGTCGGCCGCGTGCGCCCGGGCGATCTCGGCATCGACGCGATGCACATCAATCTTCACAAGACCTTCTCGACTCCGCACGGCGGCGGTGGACCGGGTTCCGGGCCAGTGGTGTTCTCCGAGGCGCTGACGCCGTACGCGCCGCTCCCCTTCGTCGAGAAGCAGGGCGATCAGTTCGTGCTGGTTGAGGAAGAGACCGCGGGCGAGCATCACGCGTCGAGCTTTGGCCGGATGGTCGCTTTCCACGGCCAGATGGGCATGTTCACGCGGGCGCTGACCTATATCCTCAGCCACGGCGCCGACGGGCTGCGCCAGGTCGCCGAGGATTCGGTGCTCAATGCGAATTATATCCTGCGTTCGATGGAGGATGTGCTCGACGCGCCATTCGCCAAATCGGGTCCGTGCATGCACGAAGCGATCTTCAGCGACAGGGGCCTGCCCGAGGGTTTCTCGACGATCGACGTGGCCAAGGGGCTGATCGACGAGGGTTTCCACCCGATGACGGTCTATTTTCCATTGGTCGTCCACGGGGCGATGCTGGTCGAGCCGACCGAGACCGAAAGCAAAGCTACGCTCGATCAATTCATCCACGCCTTCCGTTTTGTGGCCGAAAAGGCTAAGGGCGGCGATCTCGCGATCAAGACCGCGCCGCATTACGCACCGCGGCGGCGACTCGACGAGACGCTCGCCGCGCGCAAGCCGGTGCTGGTCTACAAGGAGCCCGAACGGGCGCAGGCGGCGGAAGTGCCGCTCAGGAGCTAGAATACCGAATGACGTACAACGATACTTTCAGTGACCGCGCCGGACGCTCGGCCGATGCCAAGAAGGCGCTGCTCGAAAAGCTCAAGGCCGCTCCCAAGCTGAGCGAGGCCGAGCTGGCCGAGCGCAAGGCGGCACGCCTCGCCCGCGAGCAGGCCGTCGAAGACGAACGCGCGGCGAAGCTGGCAGCAATCGAGGCCGAGAAGGCCGCGATCGAGCAGGCCAAGGTGGACGCCGAGGCAGCGCGCCTGGACGCGAAGCGCCAGGCCGAGGAGCAGGCTGCGGCCAAGGCGGCCGAGAAGGCTGCCGCCGCCGAAGCCGCCAAGGTGAAGCTTGCCGCATCGTTCATGCTTCCCGCCAAGGGCAGCGAGAGCCGCTACCCCGCGCGCAAGGGCAAGAAGTAATCGTTTCGGCGGTGCGCCGGAGATGAGCGCCCGCCGCCACGCTCCGGCCACTGTGCGCAATCGCGAGTCGATCGCCGCGGTGCTCGAGGTGGAGCTGCCGGCAAGCGGACTGGTGCTCGAGATCGCGAGTGGCAGCGGCGAGCATTGTGCTTTCTTGGCCGAGCGATTCGCCGCATTGCAGTGGCAGCCGAGTGACCCTGAAGACGCCGCGCGTGCTTCGATCGCCGACTGGTGCGCTGGCCTGCCCAATGTCCTGCCGCCGCTTGCGCTCGACGCGGCGGCGGAGACCTGGCCGATCGTGGCCGCGGATGCGATCCTTTGCGTCAACATGGTCCATATCAGTCCGTGGGAAGCCACTTTGGGGCTGATTGCAGGGGCGGGGCGGCTGCTGGCGCCGGGTGCGCCGCTGATCCTCTATGGACCCTATCGCCAGCGCGATGTGCCGACGGCGGAATCCAACGAGGCGTTCGACGTGTCGCTCCAGGCGCGCGACTCGCGCTGGGGCTTGCGGCATGTCGAGGAAGTTTCGGCCGCCGCCGCTGCACACGGGCTCGCGCTTCAGTGCATAGTGCCGATGCCCGCCAACAATCTCAGCCTGGTGTTCCGCCGAGCCTGAATATGGCAACTTGCGGTCCCTTTCCTTTGAGGGAGGTGTGAGCCTTTATCAGCATTCAACCGAGTGACTCCCCTCCCTTGCAGGGAGGGGAGGAATCAGGGTGTATCGCCTTCTGTCCCGTTCCCGGCTCCGCCAATTGCGCAACGCTTGCAATGTAGGATTTCGCCTGCTTGGCTGGCGCCGTCGGCTTGTCACCGGGCGCTCTTTCAATTGTTTGGAACAGGATCAGCGCGCGCGACAACGTGCGCAAGAATATTGCGAGATGAATCGCATTTCCGCAAAGTGAGTCAACTCAAGGCCGTCAAACCCCGATTTTGGCTATTTGTATCGGTGCGATCCGGACGTAGACTCTGCAAGCAGGGACGGGAGCGGCAGTCTACGAAGCCGCGGCGTCGCTGACGCTTTCGGTGTTGCGGACGTGGAGCACGCGCTCGCGCCAGACGATGTAGAGCCCGCTGGCGATGATGATCGGCGCCCCGAGCCACGTCCACGGCGTCGGCCAGGCGCTGAAGATCAGCCAGCCGTAGAAGGTTCCCCAGAGCAGGCTCGAATAGTCCATCGGGATGACGGTGGAGACCGGCGCGAAGCGGACCGAAGCGGTGAGCGCGAGCTGCGCCACACCGCCGACGAGGCCGATCGCGACGAGGTTCGACCAGGTCACCCAGTCGTGCGACTGGAGCTGGAAGGCGTAAACGATGCCGAGCGGCGGAAGCGACAGCACCGAGAACCAGAAGACCGTGGTGCCGGCGCTTTCGGTCTTGCCGATCTGGCGCAGCGTGATCGCGACGATCGCGACGAACAGCGCCGCGATCAGCCCGACCACCGCTCCGAACAGCGGGAACTGGCCGCTGCCCGGCTGGGCGACAACGAGCACCCCTGCGAAACCGATCACCACCGCGCCCCAGCGATGCCAACCGGTCTTCTCGCGCAGCACCAGCGCGCCCAGCAGAGTCGCGAAGATCGGGACGGTGAACTGGAGGGTGGTCGCCTCGGCAAGCGGCAGCAGCAGCACCGCGCCGAAAGTGAAGACCATGCCGGTGAGCCCGATCGCGGTCCGCGTCACGTGCGCGCCGAAGCGTTTCGTGCGGATCGAGCCGAGGCCGGGACCCATCATGATCCATGCCGCGACGATCGGCACTGCCCAGAGCTGGCGGTGGAACATCGTTTCGACCAGAGTCGCGCCGCGCGTCTCGGCGAGCTTGATCAGCGCCGACATCGTGGAAAGACACAGAATCGCGATAAGACGCAATCCCAAGCCCTTGAAGACGCTGTCGGTTCGGGAGGTCGTCACGCGGCCCGGTTAAGCGGCGGTGCTGCGCCGCACAAGCCCGTATAGATGCTACCCAGCGAGCGATTCCCCCGCTAATCGGCTGATATGATCAAGCACGCCCTCAACGTCACCCGCGAAGCCGATTTCGCCGCCTGGTACCAAGCCGTCATCTCCGAGGCCGATCTGGCCGAAGAGAGCGGCGTACGCGGATGCATGGTCATCCGGCCATGGGGATACGGCATCTGGGAGCGGATCCAGCGGCTGCTCGACGATCGCATCAAGGCGACCGGCCATGAGAATTGCTATTTCCCCTTGTTCATCCCGCTCTCGTATTTCGAGAAGGAGGCCGAGCATGTCGACGGCTTCGCCAAGGAGATGGCGGTCGTCACCCACCACCGGCTGATCCAGAAGGACGGCAGGCTCGTCCCGGATCCGGAGGCGAAGCTGGAAGAGCCGCTGGTCGTGCGGCCGACTTCGGAGACAGTGATCGGCGCTGCCTTTTCGCGCTGGATCCAGTCGTGGCGCGATTTGCCGGTGCTGATCAATCAATGGGCGAACGTGGTGCGCTGGGAGATGCGCACGCGGATGTTCCTGCGGACCAGCGAGTTCCTGTGGCAGGAGGGACATACCGCGCACGCCAGCGAGGCCGAGGCGCGCGAAGAGACGCTCAAGATGCTCGAAGTCTATCGGTCGTTTGCCGAGGATTGCCTCGCAATGCCGGTGGTCGCGGGCGAAAAGCCCGAGAATGAGCGCTTCCCGGGCGCCGTCTCGACCTACAGCATCGAAGCGATGATGCAGGACGGCAAGGCGCTGCAGGCGGGCACCAGCCACTTCCTCGGCACCACATTCTCGACTGCGCAGAACATCAAGTTTCAGAACGCCGAGGGCGAACTCGAGCTGGCGCAGACGACGAGCTGGGGCGTCTCGACTCGTATGATCGGCGGCGTGATCATGGTGCACGGCGACGACGACGGCCTGCGCGTGCCGCCGCGGATCGCGCCGTGGCAGATCGTGATCGTGCCGATGCTGCGCGACCAGCCCGAGGACCAGGCGATCGTCGATTATTGCAAGACGCTGCAGCAGGAACTGGCGGCGCTGAGCGCGTTCGGCGAGCCGGTGCGCGCGCTGCTCGATTTGCGTCCCGCCAAGGCGGCCACCAAGCGCTGGGGCTGGGTGAAGAAGGGCGCACCGATCGTGATCGAGGTCGGCGGACGCGATGTCGCGGGCGGCAACGTCTCGGTCATCCGGCGCGACCGACTGTATCGCGAGGACGGCAAGCTCGACAGCGCAGTGGTGCCGCGGGGTCAGCTCGTCGACGAGGCGACGCAGATGCTGGAGAGCATCCAGCAGGGGCTGCACACGCAGGCGCGCGAGCGAATGGATGCCAACATCCGTCGCGACATCACCGACTTCGCCACGCTTGAAAAGGCGTTCGACGGCGCGAAGCCGGGCTGGGTCGAAGTCAGCTGGTCGAAGCCGGGCGGTGCCGAACTCGACAAAGTGGTCGAGCGGCTCAAGGCGCTGAAGCTGACCTTCCGCAATGTGCCCAACGATGTCGTGGCTGATGGCGGAACCTGCATCTTCACCGGCGCGCCTGCGGTCGAGCGCATCGTGGTCGCGCGGGCCTATTGAGGCCGTGGCGGTCCGGTCGCTCTTCGCGTCGCTGCTCTATCAGGCGGCATTGGGCAACGACGCGCTGATCGAGGAACTCGAGGCCTCGTGCCTCCAGCTCGCCCATGACGATCGGGCGGGGCGCGGCTGGGCGAAGGAGCATGGCTATCAGGGCTATACCTCCTATGCCTCGCTCAACGATCTGCCGATCCGTGATCCGGCGTTCGCGGATCTCAAGCGGCTGCTCGACCGGCACGTAGCCACGTTCGCCGACGCGTGCGGTTTCGATCTGGGTGGAAAGAAGCTCAAGCTCGACAGCATTTGGGCAAATGTCCTGAACGGCGGCGGTGGGCATAGCTGGCATATTCATCCGCACAGCGTGATCTCGGGGACGGTCTATATCACGCTGCCGCCGGGGTCGCGCGGGCTGCGGCTCGAGGATCCGCGGCTGGCGATGATGATGGCCGCTCCGCCGCGGCAGCCCGATGTGGCCGAGGCGCTGCGCAGCTTTATCGAGATTGTGCCCGAGCCGGGCACCGTGCTGCTTTGGGAAAGCTGGATGCGCCACGAGGTCGCGGCGGGATCGGGCAGGGGCAAGCGGATCAGCGTGAGCTTCAATTATCGCTGGTAGCGGGGAGGGGACATGATCGATCGACGGACGGCGCTGGCCGGCGCGCTGATGCTGCCGCTGGCGGCGCGGGCCGAGGAGCGATGGGACGCGATCGTCGATCCGCGTACCGGGACGCTCGGAAAGGCGCTCGATCAGGCTGCCGCGGCGGGGGGACGGCCCTTCCGTATTCTCGTGCGTGAAGGCGTGATGATCGAGAAGTTGACGATCACTGTTCCGAACGTGACGATTGTCGGGAGTGGACGGGGCACGGTCCTCAGTTTCGGCACCTATGCCGGACTCAAGCACCCGGACGGCAACAATTGGGGGACCGGGCGGACGGGGACGCTGACCGTCGCCGCGCCTGGGACGACCGTGCGCAACCTCACCATCCGCAACAGCTTCGACTATATCGGCGCGAAGCGCGACAGCACCGGCAACGGCGCGCAGGCAGTAGCGCTGGTAATCGGACGCGAGGCAGACCGAACTCTGGTCGAGCATTGCTGGCTCGAAGGCTATCAGGACACGCTCTACGTGCAGGGCCGCTCACGGATCGCCGATTGCCGGATCGTCGGAGGAGTCGACTTCATCTTCGGCGGCGCAGCGGTATGGTTCGAGCGCTGCGAGATCGTCACGCGCTATGTGCCGAATGTACCCGAGTTCGGGTATCTGACCGCGCCGAGCACGCCGGCGGTGCAGGAATTCGGTCTCGTCTTCTCGCGCTGCCGGCTGATGCGCGAGCCCGGCGTGCCCGCCCGCTCGACCTGGCTCGGGCGGCCGTGGCGGGCGGGCGGCAACATGGCGCTGACCGGGCAATCGGTGTTCCTGAACTGCTGGATGGACGCGCACATCAAGCGCGAGGGCTGGACGTGGATGGGCTATAAGGGTCCGGAAGGTGACCAGCGCCGACTGACCCCGCAGGAAGCGCGGCTGTTCGAAAGTGCCAGCCGCGGGCCGGGAGCGGGGCCAGCCTCCGCTACCCGGCGGACGTTGAACGCGGCCGATGCGGCGCGGTTCACCCGCGCGAGCGTACTCGGCGACTGGAACGGGCTCGGCGGCTGAGCTTCAGCAGATCACCAGGGTGAGCGAACGCATCAGGCTGCGTTCGATCGGCGCATCGAAGCGGCAGCCGATATTGTCGCCGTCGTTCCACACCACCGTCGCGGCGATCGGCAGGCCGCCCTGCAGACGCAACCACAGACGCTCGCCTTCGGGATGTTCGCTCGCGCAGGCGAGGCGGCAGCCATAGACCGAGAGATCGCCGAGAGTGGCTTCGACCGCGGCATTCCCCTGCTTGCGGACGGTGGCGCGGCTGACGAGGATGCGGTGGCGCGGCGCGCTGCGCTGCTCGACGAGCGCAGGGCTTACCGTCCGATACTGCGAAAGCCTCGTTGCCATATTCGTCCTGCCCCCGGCGGAAACGCTAGGGAGCAGTTATCAACAAGTGGTTAAGCGAATGTTGCAGTCCACCACCGGGTAAATGCGTCGCGCTCGACGCTCGTCAGGTGCAGTCCCAGCTTCGAGCGGCGGAAGAGCGCGTCATCGGCAGAGCGCGCCCATTCGCGGTCGTGCATCCAGCGGGCCTCGATCTCGGTCAGGCCGGCGCCGAACGACTGCCCCATCGCCGCCTCGTCGCGGGCATCGCCGAGCAACTCGCCGATCAACGTCCCATAAGCATGCGCCATTCGCCGGGCGCGATCCGCGCCGAGGAAGGGCCAGCGGCTCCGAACATGTTCGAGATGCAAGTCGAACCCGGCGATCATCCCACCGGGAAAGGCACGGGCTCGGGTGCGGCAGCGCGGTGCGATGCCGAGGAGGGGGCCGATCTTTTCCATCGCCTCTTCGGCAAGCGCGCGGGCGGTGGTGATCTTGCCGCCGAAGATCGAAAGCAGCGGCGCGGCCTCTGCGTCGAGTTCGAGCACGTAATCGCGCGTCACTGCCTGCGCCCGGGCGGCGCCGTCGTCATGGAGCGGGCGGACGCCGGACCAGTTCCACGCAATATCGTCGGGCGAGACCTGCCGCGTGAAATAGCGATTCACCGCGTCGCAGAGATACTGGATCTCCTCTTGCGAACAGATCGCATCTTCAGGCTGCTCGACGGGCACGTCGGTGGTACCGATCTCGGTGAAGCCGCCCTCATAGGGGATGGCGAAAACGATCCGCCGGTCAGGCTGCTGGAGGATATAGGCGTGGTCGCCTTCGAACAGCCGCGGTACGACGATGTGACTGCCTTTGACCAGGCGAACCTGCGAATGACTCGTAACAGACAGGCTATTGAGTAGCGTTCGCACCCAAGGGCCGGCAGCGTTGACGAGGCCACGAGCCTCGACGGTGCGCCCGTCGGCGAGCGTCGCCCGCCAATGGTCGCCCTCGCGGCTTGCCGAGAGGAGCTCGGTTCGGGTGGCGATCTCGGCCTCGTGCGCGGCGGCGTCCAGTGCATTGGCGAGCGTGAGCCGGGCGTCGTCCACCCATGCGTCCGAATAGACGAAGCCGCGATGCTCGCCCGCCAGGGGACCGGTGAAGGGGGTGTCGGTGGAGTGAAGGCTACGCGAGCGGGGCAGCGAAGATTGGCCGGCGAGCAGATCGTAGAGCCAGAGCCCGGCACGCACCATCCACCAGGGACGGACCGAATGCGCATGGGGCAGCACGAAGAGCATCGGGCGAATCAAGTGCGGCGCGGCGGCGAGCAGGCGCTCGCGCTCGTGGAGGGCCTCGCGAACCAGGCGGAATTCGTACCTCTCGAGATAGCGCAGGCCGCCATGGATCAGCTTGGTCGAAGCCGAGCTGGTGTGGCTGGCGAGGTCGTCTTTCTCGACCAGCAATATCTTCAGCCCCGCCAGCGATGCTTCGCGGGCGATCGCGCAGCCGTTGATCCCGCCGCCGACGATGAGAAGGTCGTAGCGCATGGGGTCAGTTACGTGGTTGGACAAGTTGCCGCGAGTCCCTATCTTCAGGATCAATGACAAGACAAAAGACAAGAACGGGTCTGCCCACAAGGGAGCAGATCCTCGATTTCATTTCCACATCCCCGACCCCTGCGGGCAAGCGCGAGATCGCCAAGGCGTTCGGGCTGCATGCACAGGACAAGATCGCGCTCAAGGCGCTGCTCAAGGACATGGGCGACGAGGGGCTGATCGACAGCGCACCTGGCCGGGCCTTCCACAAGATGGGCGGCGTTCCCAAGGTGACCGTACTGCGGATCACCGACGCCGACGGCGATGCCGTGTGGGCAGTGCCCGAGCGCTGGGAGGCCGAGGGCATCCCGGTGCCGCGGCTGCGCGTGCGCGAGCAGCGCGGAAAAAGATCGGCGTTGGGCGTCGGCGATCGCATCCTCGCGCGCACCGAAGAGGCTGGCAAAGGCTGGATTGCGCATCCGATGAAAAAGCTCGCAGGCGGCGAAGAGCAGATGCTCGGCGTCGTCCACGAGGAGGGTGGGCGCCTGTATCTGCGCGGCGTCGACAAGAAGGAGCGCAACAGCTACCCGATCTCGGAGCGCAACGGCGCCGAACCGGGCGATCTCGTGCTCGCCAACAAGGCCGGCAAGCCACCGCGGATCTTCGCCCATGTCGTCGAGCGGCTGGGCGATCCCTTCGCGCCGCGCAGCTTCTCGTTGATCGCGATCCATCGCCACGGCATCCCCAATGTCTTCTCCGACGAGCTGATCGCCGAGGCCGAGCGCGTCTCGAAACAGCCGCTGGGCGAGCGCGAGGATCTGCGCGACTTGCCGATCGTGGCGATCGATCCCGCCGATGCGCGTGATCACGACGACGCGGTCTGGGCGGCGCCCGACGACGATCCCAAAAACGAAGGCGGCTGGAAGGCCGTGGTCGCGATCGCCGATGTCAGCTTCTATGTCCGTCCCGGCTCGGAACTCGATCGCGAGGCGCGCAAGCGGGGCAATTCGGTCTATTTCCCCGATCGGGTCGTGCCGATGCTGCCCGAAATCCTTTCGGCCGAAATATGCTCGCTCAAGGAGGGCGAGGACCGTGCGGCCTTGGTCTGCCACCTACAGGTGGGCAAGCAGGGTGAGTTGAAGTCGTGGCGCTTCAGCCGTGCTGTGGTGAGCATCGCCGCGAATATCGCCTATGATGATGCGCAGACGATCATCGACGGGCCGGGTTCGCCGCGGGCACTGCTCGACGACGCGTATCTGCCGGGCACCGCGAAGCGCGCAACGATCGAAGCTGCGCTGCGGCCGCTGTGGGACTGCTGGCGGGCACTCAACAAGGCGCGCGAGAAGCGCGAGCCGCTCGACCTCGATTTGCCCGAGCGGCGGATCGTGCTCGATGAAAAGGGCCGGATCCTCTCGGTCGCGCCGCGTGAGCGCCTCGATGCGCACAAGCTGATCGAGGATTATATGATCGCAGCCAACGTCGCCGCGGCCAAGGCGCTGGAGGCGAAGAAGGCGCCGGTGATGTACCGCGTCCATGAGCCGCCGGCGCGCGAGAAGCTGGTCGCGCTCAAGGAATATCTCAAGACGTACGACATGGAGTTCGCGCTGGGGCAGGTGATCAAGCCCGCGACCTTCAACCGCATCCTCGAACTGGTGGGCGAGGCGGACTTCCGCGATGAAGTGATGCAGCAGGTGCTGCGGACCCAGACCCAGGCCTATTATGGGCCGCAGAATGCCGGGCATTTCGGGCTGTCGCTGGGAAGCTACGGACACTTCACCTCACCGATCCGCCGTTACGCCGACCTGATCGTCCACCGCTCGCTGGTCGATGCCTATAAGCTCGGGCCAGGCGGTCTCACCGCCGAAGAGGCCGGGTCGATGGATCGGATCGGCGAAAGCATCTCGACACTCGAGCGCCGGGCGATGGAGGCCGAACGCGAGACGATCGACCGCTACGTCGCCGCCTATCTCTCCGCGCATGTCGGCGAGGTGATGGATGCGCGGATCACCGGGGTGCAGAATTTCGGCTTCTTCGCGACGATCGACGGCATCGGGGGCGACGGGCTGGTCCCGGTGCGCGATCTCGGCACCGAATATTTCCGCTACGACGAAGCGAGCCAGCGGCTGATCGGCGAGGATACCGGCGAATTCTTCGCGATGGGCCAGCGGCTCAAGCTACGGCTGGCCGAGGCCAATCCGATCTCCGGCGCGCTGCGCTTCGAGCTTCCCGACGGCAAGGGCTCGGCATCGAGCAATGGCGGACGCGAGGAGCGCGGACGCGGACCCAAGCGCGTCATCAAGCATCGCGGCCGACCGGCGAACATCCGCCACCAGGGGCGCAAGCGATAGGCAGTTGAGCTCGCCCGTTTCCCGTGTCAGCCTCCGCGCTGCACAGGGGGGCGAGCATGGCCGCAGTGTCACCGGGTCTGTCGATCATCGCGGGGATGACGATGCGCGCGCGGCGCAAGATCGCCGCGCACTTCTTCGTCCATCATGCGATCAGCGCAGAGGATGCCGTCGCTTATGTGCCCCAGAACCCTGTCGCGCAGCGCCAGTTCGAACGGATGCAGCGCAAGGCGTGATCCGCGAGGCGGGCGCGGGGCGCTACTGGCTCCATCGCGCCGCCTATCAGGCCGAGATCGACTCGCGGCGGCGTGTACTGGTGCCGATCGTGATCGTGTTTTGTGTCGTCGCGGCTGGCGTGATCCTGCTCGGCTATCAAGGCTGACGCGGCTTAGGTTGACTCGGTTTGCGGAAATGCGATTCATCTCGCAACATTCTTGCGCGCCAGTCTCGCGCAATCGATCCCATTTCTCCAACAATTTGAAAGAGCGGCGGCGCGAGCCGGCCGCTCGATCCCAGCACTCGAAATCCTACATTGCAAGCGGTCAGTCGATCGTGAAGCTGAGCCCGGCATTCGCTTCGAGCCGTTTCTTGAGCGGCTCGGCCATCAGCGCGCCTGCGGTCCAGATGCCGCCTTCGCCCTGAACGTCGCGGATCAGGCAGAGCGCGCTCTCGGCGATCATCTTGCTGGTCGAGCCATAGCCGGGGTCGCGATCGCCCTTGACCGTGGCGGTGAGGCGCTCGCCCGAGGGCATCTCGGCGACGAAGGCGATGTCGTAATAGCCGGTCTCGCGCTCTTCCTTGCCAGGGCCTTCGCCGGGAGCGGGGCCCTTGTCCGAGTTCATCGGGTTCATCCTGGCGATCGCCTCGGCCGCGGCCTTGCCGATATCGCCCAGACCCGGCGCGACCATCATCTCGTCATATTGGAAATCCGCACCGTACGGATGCCCGGCGAGGAAGTTGGTGCGGTGGACGTTCTTGGTGTTGATCACCGCCATCATGAACGGCGCGACCCAGCCGCCCACGGCCTCGTCATATTCGGGCAGCACGCCCTTGGGCTGGGTCGGTCCCTCGAAGCCGGGCGTGAGCGCGAACGGATCGATCAGGGCCTTAAACACCGCAGGGTCTTTCATCGCGGCAGCCGCGGTGGCCTTGCCGCTGGCGAAGGTGCCGCCCGAGAACGTGCCCTTCATCGCGCGGACGCGACCCTTGACCCGCGGCGCGGGCTTGCCGAAGCGGCGGATCGCTTCCTGCTCGACGGTCCATACGCCGAGATCGAACGGGATCGAATCGAAGCCGCACGAGAAGACGATCCGCGCCCCGCTGACCTTGGCGGCGTCGTGATATTTGCCGATCATCTCGTGCATGAAATTGGGTTCGCCGCACAGATCGACATAGCCGGTGCCGGTTTCGACGCACGCTGCGAGCAGGGGCTCGCCATAGAGCTGATAGGGGCCGACAGTGGTGATCACCACCTGCGCCCGGGCGGTCATCGCTTTCAACGCGGCGGGATCGTCGGCGTTGGCGGTGAGCAAGGGCGTGTCGGCGGGCGCCCCGATCTCGCCGCGGACCTGTTCGAGCTTGGTCAGCGAGCGGCCGGCCATCGCCCATTTCACATCAGCATGCCTGGCTGCGAGATATTCGGCGACGAGGCGGCCGGTGAAACCGGTGGCGCCATAGACGATGATGTCGAACTCGCGATCAGCCATTTTTCTCTCCTGCCAAGCTTTGCGACTCACCATACCCGATCTTCTGAAATCGGGAAGCAGGTGCGTGCCGCGGGGCAGGGGTGAGATTGGGGCGCTCAGGCTTCGTTGAACTGCAGCGCCGCGAGCCGCGCATAGAGACCGCTTGCGCCGACCAGCTCGGCATGCGTGCCGGTCTCGACGATGCGGCCGTCGTCCATGACGATGATCCTGTCGGCAGCGCGCACGGTTGCCAGCCGGTGGGCGATCACCAGCGTGGTGCGATTCTCCATCAACCGCTCGAGCGCGTCCTGGACGAGACGCTCACTCTCGGCGTCGAGCGCGGAGGTGGCTTCGTCGAGCAACAGGATCGGCGCGTCGCGCAGCAAGGCGCGACCGATCGCGATCCGCTGGCGCTGGCCGCCCGACAGGCGGGCGCCGGCCTCGCCGAGGAAGGTGTCGAGGCCCTGCGGCAGCTCGCGGAGGAAATCGCCGGCATTGGCGGCCTCGGCCGCTGCCCAGATCGCGGAATCGTCCGCATCCCACGCGCCGTAGCGCAGATTGTCGCGTGCCGAGGCGCCGAAGATCACGGTGTCTTGCGGGACGATCGCCATGCGGCCACGGATTTCGGCCGGATCGGCCTGGCGTACATCCACACCGTCGACGCGAACCACCCCAGTTTCGGGATCGTAGAAGCGCTGGAGCAGCTGGAACAAGGTCGACTTGCCCGCGCCTGAG